>NZ_JBHFJH010000029.1:0-176461 GCF_057334655.1 Paenibacillus sp. AGC31 | reverse complement strand
ACGTGTGACTTGTTCCGCTATAACCGAACAATTCGGGAAAAGCGGGGACTTAACTAAATAAGTCCAACTTTGCGACCGAGAATTGGAAAGAGGGAACCATGTATCCTGAAACAATTCCGTTAATCTCCTGCGTGCGTGACACGGACAGCGTGTCGGGTATGAAGCACAGGTGAAGTCGGCAGAAGGGAAGCTGGAGCCACTCTATTGAGAAGGTATGCTAACTGATATGCCGGATGGCTGAAAAGCGGACTATGGTGAGAATGGTTGTAAAAAACCTGACGAACCTCCGAATGTACGGGTCTAAATTCATAACATATGGAAACATATGTACTGACAGAAGTCAGGGTGGATAGCGTAGAGTACGATTGTAGTCTAGGAAACACGCTATATCGAACAATGGCGATATCAAGTCCACAGGCTCAAAGGAGGCACCTAAGGTCTAGCAAGCATAGCTAGGTCACAAGGTACAAGGAAAGCAAGGAACGTCGATTTACAGGACTGTCATCCTAGACGTCTACTATAAGGCAGAAATTTGCTGAAATGTACTAATCCTTGTGAGAGTAGAGGCACGACCAATGAAGTGGCTGTAATGGCTACGGAGGAACAGCCTCAAGTCTTTTTAGATAATAAACAATTTTTCCGAAAAGTGAATTGCACCGATCAGGTAGGAACGTGGGGAATCACCGTAAGGAGGTGAAGCCACAGTGCAAACTCTTCGATACTGGGACTACTACGACATGACGAGTACTTTTACTGATTTACACGAAAAAGCACTAGGAAGAAAAAAGTTCGATAATTTATACGGGCTAATAAACTCACATCAGAACATCCTCCTAGCTTTTCGAACAATTAAATCAAACAAAGGCTCACTTACACCAGGAACAGATGGCAAAACCATAGAGAATATAAAGACACTAACAGAAGAAGAGATTGTGAGCCACGTAAGAAACAAGCTTTTGAATTATCAACCCAAAAAGGTTAGGCGAGTCCTTATACCAAAACCTAATGGAAAGAAAAGACCGTTAGGCATTCCATGCATAGTTGACAGAATCATTCAGCAATGTTTTAAACAAATTATTGAACCAATTGCGGAAGCTTACTTCTATAAACATAGTTACGGGTTTAGACCGGTAAGATCAACACACAACGCTCTAGCGAGAGTACAACATCTTATAAACACAACCAATCTCCATTATGTCGTTGATGTTGATATTCAAGGATTCTTCGATAATGTGAACCACACATTGCTTTTGAAACAACTATGGAATATGGGTATTAGGGATAAAAGAGTACTTCGAATCATCAGCAAAATGCTTAAAGCTGAAATTGAAGATGAAGGGATACCGTTGAAAGGCACACCACAAGGTGGAATCTTATCTCCTCTCCTGTCAAATGTAGTATTAAATGACTTGGATCAGTGGGTTGCAGGACAATGGACAAACTTCGAAACTCAATACGCCTATGCAGGAGACTATCACAGGATCAGAGCACTCAAGAAAACCAATCTTAAAGAAGGATATATTGTGCGATACGCCGATGATTTTAAAATTCTTTGTCGGGATTGGAAATCAGCTCAGAAGTGGTATCACGCTGTAAGACTCTATCTTAGAGACCGCCTTAAACTAGACATCTCACCCGAAAAATCACAGATTGTAAACCTCAGGAAACGTAAATCTGATTTCCTGGGATTCACAATATGGGCTGAGAAAAAAGGAAAAAGAAGAGTCGCCTATACGGGTATAAATGAAAAGAAGAGAGCAGAAATCAAGAAGCAAGCAAGAGAGCGCATTAAGAATCTGCACAAAGCACCAATTACTCAAAACGCTCTTCTCTTCAATAGCTTTGTACTTGGTTTACACAATTACTTTTCACGTGCAACACATGTTAGTGTAGAGTTCTCACGACTTGCCTTTGATCTGAAAGCATTCACATACAATCGTCTCAAAGTTATTGGTAAATACCAATATCCTGATAATGCCCCGCCAACCTTCAAGAAGTTCTACAGGAACAGATATAGAACCTTTAAGGTCGCAGGTGTATATCTCTTTCCGTTCAGAGATGTAAAAACGGTTAACAACCTATGCTTTCAGCAGACGTTAAATCCGTATACATCAGAAGGAAGAAAGAGACTTCATAGGGATTTAAAGACGGATATTAGATATGAACTAATTAAACTAATGCAGTCAAACATACCAAACCGTAGCATTGAATACCTGGATAACAGACTGAGTAGATATAGTATGCAGGGTGGCAAATGCGAGATATCTGGCATTTTACTAACTGCTGATTACGTGCATTGCCATCATCTTTTGCCAATCCATTTAGGTGGGACAGACGATTTTAGCAATCTACGTATTCTACACAAAGATATCCATAAACTTGTTCATGCTACAAAATCAGAGACGATTGTCAAACTCATGTCGCCGTTTGGATTTTCAGACTCTACGATTCAGAAAATCAACCTGTACCGAAAAATGAGTAACTTGGAACCTATTGTAATAAAAATCTAAAAAGATGGAGCGCCGTGTGCGATGAAAGTCGCACGCACGGTGTGGAGAAGGGGAAAAGGCGGTGATTATATCAAATCCTTACCTATTTCTATTAACCTGGCAATTATATTTATTCTCATCGTTGTGCCGTTTTATCTAATCATGGACATAAGGGTATCGGATCAGAAAACTGTAAACCGTTTAGAAAAACAATATTCAGCAGCACTACATACAGCTGTTCAAGATGCTGCATACGCACTAAACCAAAATGAAAATCAAGATAAAGAGGCTTCTTATCAGTCTACTAAGTTCTTTAATGCCAATAAAGATGCAGCTATAGAAACTTTTTGGAAAACAATGTACCTCAATTTTGGGTCAGGAACTGACCAGATCTCCCAGGGTGTCCTCGAATCGTTTGTACCGGTTATAGCAGTTACCGATTATAACGGGTTTCATCTATATGCATTCACTGAATATACGGATGCCTCAGGTCAAAAAGTCTATAAGCACGCATGGAAGCCTGAAAAACCTTATGCATATTCGGATCAAGCTGGGAACAGTATCAATTTCACATTAGACAGTTATGTAAAAGTATATCAAGCTTCAACTCAGACCTGGGTCGAAGGATACCGTGAAGAGTTGGAAGGACTCACTGATGTTCCGTTACTGAATAACGCAAAACTGTTTGATGAAGTACGTCGTAATACAATCGTAAAGTCGGTGCAGAAAGATGTGGCTTACTTCATAAACAAGCACAATACTTTTGCAACTCGACTGGGTAGTTTTTATCAATTTAAACTCCCACTGATCCCTAATGAGGAATGGGTAAACAGCATTAATGACGTTGGAATCATGGCATTTATTCAGGGACTACCGGTGGGACACCAATTCTATAATAACTATGCATTCGGGAGCGGTCGGATTTTGAAGAAGAACGTAGTCTATGGGGCAGTAGACGAAAGTACAGGTCTGAAATTCTACTACCGTAGTAACTATCCATTAAACCTACGTGTTCAAGAAACCTTTACATCTGAGAAGGATGCAGCAGCTGCAGGATACATGCCTACTGACTCGCTGAATAAGAGATAAAGATATGGGTGTTGGATCTTGTGTCGGTTCATCCTTAAGGGAAGGATGGAGAAAGGATAATTATTCTCCTAAGTGGCCGCATTAAAGAGTATGATTCAGAACCGGCACAGAGTCGAGCCCCTAAGAATTAAATATGTTCAATTTAGCCGAAAAGTATTTAGGAGAAAATTTAACACCATGATATAATAGTAATATATTAGTTAATATATTGATTAACATCGAGTGCTCTTAGTAGTTAATGTCGGCTAAGAGAGATTTATTAATATGCCGATAAATTGTAAAGAGTCCAAATTGAAGGGAGAAATTTTAAAATGAAAAAAATCTTACTTGCTACTTTGATAGGTGCAATGGCAATTACTGCAACATCAGGGGGTTCAACAATTCATGCGGCAAGCACACCGAAGCAAGTGGAGGTGCTTCTGAATACTGTGAAAATGAAGTTTCCAGATGCTAAGCCATTTCAAGATGGTCAAGGTAGTGTCATGGTTCCGATTCGCTTTGTATCTGAAGCGTTGGGTGCCAAGGTGACGTACTCCAAGGAAGGAAAAGTGTCCAAGGTGGGGGTCGTTAGCAAAGACCATAAGGTGGATATGACGATTGGGCAGACTACTGCCCTAGTAAATGGGCAGAAGAAAGACTACGGTACTCAAATTATCTTGAAGCAGAACCGGACATTCGTTCCGTTGCGTTTGGTGAGTGAAGGCCTTGGTCAGAAGGTAGAGTGGGACAAGATTGGCCGTTGGGTCTGGATCGGGAACAAAGACTTCCGGAGTACAGATGAAAAGGCGTTTAAGTTAACCAAGTTAAGTGATTTTAAAGCATATGCACAAAGCACGGAATACTTTAAAAATTTGGAGAAAGAAAGTTACCCTGGCGTGAAGATTATCAGAGAGAGTGATTTACCGATCCAACTAGCGAATAGTCAAGTGGTATACAGCATTGATCTGGTAAAAGATCCTATACGTGGCGGCGATATGGTACAGATTAGAAGTAGTGTCAGAGGAAATCCTATCTCGTTCTTAGTAAAGAATAGTTTTGCAAAGGGTCGTCAGGTGCTAGATGCGGCTTTTATAAATAATGGTGATAAAACAGGAATGAATAACTATCCAGTAGTAAGTAGCTTGGATCTCTTTCAAAATGGAAAATTCGTAGAGAATTATGATTACACGAAGTTCAAACTTACTTCGGCAGATTATATTCTCTTGAGTGATGGCGATTTGGACGAGTACGCTGTGGCCATCATCAATCCATTCAAGTAAGGGGTAACGATTGAATGAAAAAGACCATTAGCTCGATAATGACTCTGGTAATCACTTTATCATCTATACTTATCCTTTTTACATTTGAAGCTGGTAAAGCTGAAGCGGCACCTTATAACGTTGGTGCAAGTAGGTTGACCCAAGATCCAAATAATCCAAACATATACTACTTTGTTGGAATGGTCTATTACGAAGTATGGAGGAATAGCGGAGGTCAATGGACAGATAAAGGGCATAAACCCGATGATAAAGTTAGACTAGTTGACGGTGGAACTTATCAATTTACGTTTGCATCTCATCGGAAGGTTAAAAACATCGAAGTCGAACAATATAAATTTACTGCTGATGGAACATTTAATAACGAGATTTTTGAAACATCTCGCGGTGGAGAGCTCAAAGATAACCCGAAACGATACTACGAGTATGCAACATCAAAAATTAATTACGATAATTACGATGATACACCTGTTGTTGGAAAAGGTAGAAATCAAGCTTCAAAAGAGGTTTTTGTAAAGGATGGTGTATTAACAGCCCAAGTAGCGCCGGTTGACAGAAAAGCAGAGCAAGAAGAAGAAGGTAGGGTTTTTGCTTCGGGAGTATTAGGTTTTCGTTATTTTTTTCCGACCCTTTTTAAAATAGAGCTCGAACCTGATGAGGGAAAAGCTGTAGTAAAATACTGGACTACAACTGGTCAAAGCCTGGATGGTGTAGACGGATTCGCCAACAAAGAAGTGAAGCTAGAGAAGGATAAGTCATACAACTTCACCCATACCGCTCCTAGTGAGAAGTACACGTATGAGGGGCACAAGAAAAGTACGCAGGGAGACCCTTCGAGTCTATCTCGAAAATCCGGAGATCCTGGACAGTTCATATACAACGGACAATATCCGGTCTATTATGTGTACTTCTATTACAAGCTCAAAGGCGGCACAACGGAACCTGGAGGGCCAACATGTACCGCTCCGCAGCCCGGACGCACCCTAGATGGCAAGTATATGGATCCGGTCGTCACAGCCATGATTAAAGCCGATCAGCGCGGCAATGAAATGTTCGATGTCCTGAAGGGTATCCCGACATCGGAAAGCCTGTACGGTAACGTCCTAAGCCGAGATTATTTGTTCCAGAACAAATTCGTTCAGATGATCGGCACATGCGAATATACGGTCAAAGTAAATCAGAAATGGAAATTGACATGGAAAGATGGAAGAACGGTTTCCACACCGGATGGTGGTACGGATACGATCTATGATATACCGAGGGAAGTAGATGATGAACGTAATCCGGAGTACAAAGTGGTACGGCCATACGCCTACTGGACGATTGGTGAACTGAGCGTGTACAACATCCAGGATGCGGTGCTCCAGAATTACGCATTCTCCGGAAGCGAGATCACCATCACGCCAACGGGATACACACCGCCAGAGTTCCAGGCTGAAACGACAGGCGACAAATACCCTGCTCCGCAGCCAGTCACACAGCAGGGGCCGTCTCGAACAAAGGATGGTGGAATAAGACAACCATCCATGGAGGAAGAGAATCTGCAGGCTGTGGCCGAAGCTGCTGTTCCGGACGTACAAGTCGAAAACGACTCCCTGGTGTTCAAGGGTCAGACCGTTATGAACAAGCAGCGCACCGCCAAGGAGGGTCCGCAGCCGGGACAGATCCCTGCGCCGGTGCAGATCGGAAAGGACGTATTGTACAGCCCGTATAACTACATCCCGACCGAGAAGACCAACAAGAAGGATCAGACCAGCACAGGCCAGATTCATTACATTGTGGCCGATGGTAGCATCGAAGCCGAAGAGGAAGAACTGGAATACGAGATCCGCGGCATTAACACCGTAACCGTCCATACGCCGGTCGTGAACTACTCGGCCGTGTCCGACGATCAGCCGCACAACCAGAAAACCATACCTAATATGAGCCGATCAGCTCTGATTTTGGAGAGACCCTTTACCGTCCGGATCCCAACGTCTGGACAACACCTGGATGTTGGTCAGTATCCTGGATACGGAAATCGGGATTACGCCAAATATTTCCAGACTAAACAAGTGCGATTCATGTTCGATGTCTATACTGGCAGCCGAAATCAATTTATCCCGGCTAATACTTGGATCGACATACCGGTGGATCAACTCGATACCGATTTTTATCTGCCAGTATGGGTAGACGAAGGGAACTACCAGGTGTACTTCCGGAATATAGCTGAGAACGCACCGGTCGGATACAATTGGCAATCGGATGCGAATCTGGATCTCGCGAACCACGCAGCAGTAGACGAGGTTTCTGTAGAAGTCATTGGACGGTTATATGATTTTCATGTCACGGATATCGCGGACTACAACTGGGAAAGAGTGTTCCGGACATTCGCCGGCAGTAAAGATCCGAGCGGGGCTTCCTACTGGGTAGGACAGAATGGGATAGATGGAGATCCCCGCGGTAACTTGCCGCAGTTCACGTTGCCGATCCGTCCGGGTAGTAACCCATTAACGGGTATGGGCAATGTCTCAGTGAAAACTGGATACCACTTCAAGTTTGATTTCAAGACGAAGGGGAACATGTTCAGTAAACAAGATGGAATTCGGATAACACCGACATTTAAATACGCAAGTAAGGCCGGTGGCACACCAATACCAGTTGACTTGTATTACAAAACCAATAACCAACCGTTTGTGAAAATTGGATCTGAAGAGGATACAGTCCAGCGTTATGTCGTTTTAAATGAGCGACTACGGAATGTTCCACTGGGAGACATGAAGAATTCAGGGTACTGGAAATACGATCAGCACCTGACGGCAGTCGAGAAAGTAGGGGTTGATCGAGAAGAGTTTATGAGGAACTACGTACTCAAATACACCAAGCTAAAAACGCCTGTTGGTGGGTACGATAAGCTCATTCTTCCGGAACAGCTCAAGACCTTGATCGGATCAAAGGACATACCAAGTAATGCTTCAGTTACTCCGGAACGTGCAAATGCATCGATACAGCAGTGGTACGGTGAATACAGCATACCAGCAGCTCCATATGTCGTCCCGGCTGGAACAAATCTGGCTGAATACGGCCGTACAAATGGCGGACTCACTGATAAATCACCAATTTTCTTGAAAGATGGATATATCGTTGTGAACTTTGATATCGAGTCTATCCAAGCAGGGAAGGTAAATGATCCGCATTTACAGTATATCCATGCACCATTGATGAACCAGTGGAAATTGGAAGGGTACCAGAATTCAATTCTGGACTCATTTATGAAGAGATACAACGTTAAGGATGGAGATGTCGTCTTCTACAACGCTGATAAATCCAGCCGAGATGACTTTAGCGCACAAGCACCACATTAATATTTACGGGGCTGTATCACTGCCCCGTCCTTTTTTAAGGAGGGAGATTGAAAATGAGATTTTTTTTGAAAATCAGCTTACCTTTATTTTTTTTCGCTTTTTTTTGGATTTTCACGCTTCAATCACAGGTAAATGCTGCATCGGACGTTGATTTTTTACTCTCGCCGGTGAAAGAAATTGAACAATCCAGTGGGTATTACCGGGACGTAGTTAACGGAGGGGAAACGAAACAATATACGTTTTACCTGAAGAATATTGTTAAGAAGCCGATCGATCTATGGATCTACCCGGCAGACGCAGCTCCTATGGTCAACGGTGGAAAGAGCTTCGCGTTAAAAGGTGAGAAAAATACCTCAGTAGGTTCCTGGATATTCCCCTCAAAAGAAGAAGTGGTCCATTTAAAGCCCCTTGAAAAGAAAAAATTCGTTTATACCGTAAAAGTGCCCAAGGATCTGGATCCCGGAGAATATGTCGGCGGTATTGTAGCTGAACAAATTCCCGCTGAAGAAGCGAGTCCATCCCAGGTCCAAGACAAAGCGGTATTGCTGATTGAACGTATCCCACGCATCGGTGTCCAGATCGTGCTGGAGAAGGACAAGCAGGCTGCTGTGCAAGACATGAGCATTGATGATTTCAAGCACAGTTATATAAGCAATGGTTATTCGCAGCTTACCGTCAAGTTGTCCAACACGGGTACCATCTTGCAAAGGCCAAGTGGACTTATCATGATCCGCGATGTTAACGGCAAAGGAGTATTTAGTCAATCCTATGATGCTGCTGCTGAAGAAAAGTCTATTTATGCAGGTAAGACAGCGGACATGGTCTATCACGTCAAAGATCAGATTCTATGGCCAGGTGAGTACAGCGCTTATTTTGAAGCTAACTTTAACGATAAAAAAGTATCTCGAACCTTTAATTTTACGATTACTGAAGCAGATGCAAAACTTGCACAGGAAAGTCTGAGTAATGCTGGTCTCCTGCAAGGACGTGGGATTATAGATTGGCTGAAAAATCATCCCTGGGCTATTGTTGCTGGAGCCTTCGTGCTTATTCTAATTTTTGGAACGTTCTTCTTTTTGCTATTCCTAATATTAAAAAGAAAGAGGACGAGCAGGATCTGCAACAAGTTAGGCGGCAAACCCTCCAAACACCACAGGCTTAGCGTCTTTTCTTTCAAGAAGGGAGGTGGTTTACATGTGATCGTTAAATTGATCGAAGGTGTCTGTTCAAAATAAAAAAAGGGATGTGAATGAATGAAACGATTATGGTTTGCCGCAATTTTAGCTTTAGCTCTTGCTATGCCGAGCGTGGCTGCAGCTGAAGACATGGAAAAAGAAGTACAGGTGACTGGTGGCGATTTTATGGTCACCCAATCAAAAATGAATTTTACGGATATTACTCTTGCCGTTCGTCAGCAACAGAAGTCTCAAGCAATTGTGACTTCGCGAGTTATTGACGATCGGGGCAATGGTAATGGTTGGACAGTAAGCCAAGCTGCCACTGATTTTGTGACAACAATCGATGGAAAGGATTTTTATATTCCTATTGATGCCGTAAAAGTGACGGCATCATTGAAAAATACGATTTCAGGAATACCACTTGACTTCACTAATGGCGGCCATTTAGCCAAAGATCAAGTATTGTCGCATCAGTCTACACCGATATTCTCGGCCGCCGTCAGCACGGGACAAGGAGCTTATGACTTTGAGCTTAATTACTCTCTTTCACTGCCGCAGATTATAAAAGCGGAAGATGGGAAAGAAATCGGTGTTATTGCAGGAACGTACCGATCTACAATTACGACTACGGCTACATCGGGAATTTAAAGGAGGGTGAAAAGTGGATAACACAAAGAAGAAAGATAGAAAGAAATACACCATCCGTGTTGGATGGAAACGAAGTCTAATTGTGACTTTGGTTATAGCGTTACTTGTGGGGACATACTCTTTCGCCGATTTTGGACCAAAAGCTCAGGCAGCAGAATATGTTAAAGTAGACAGTGTCACCCCTTATACCGACGCTTACAGTGGGCCTACCGTTGGTTACTCCTTCAATATGAACGATGGCAGTTATTTTCAGGTTAGTTCGTGGAATTTTAACATCGGCACAAGTTTCCCCGCCGGAGTAAAAAAGGCTAAAGCTCTCAGCGGCCCTAATAATATTTATCTGACGGATACAGGAGAGTTGTGGTCAGGATCTCCCGCGGTCAAAGTGTTAGATAATGTCAAAGACTTCGAGGTAATGGCAGAAAACGCACAGAGCCTGTATACAAGTTATTTTGCACTAATGAATGATGGAACTGTACTTGCTTGGGGTAAAGGTACTTCCGGGCAGTTGGGTATCGGGTATAAGCAGGATAAAACGGTTCCAACAGAAGTTATTGACCCCGAAACCGGTGATCCGATGGAAGGTGTTAAGAAAATCATTTCTAGCGCGTCCGATAACCTCCTCCTAATTAAAGATGGAAGTGTGTACATGGTAGGTAATATCTTCTTGAATACTACCAGCAAAACAACAGCGGCTCCTGTAAAAATGAACGCTAAATTTCCTGCGTTCACGACAGCGGATCAATTCGAAATGAAAGCTGTTGAAAACAGGACTGCTTTGAGAGAAGGAAACCATTTTTACGGTAACTCTTTCGGAGGGTCTCAGGAAGCTTCTAGAAGGGTGTTTGTTATTAATGGAAAGTCGTATTCTCTGACAGATTTCTTCGCTTACGATAAAAGAGACATCTACTATGGCTGGGGAGAAACATACCATAGCCAAGGTTTGATAGAACTACCTGCGGACATCAAGGTGGAGAATCTGGTTAAGATGGGAGCTTACAGCTTTCAAAGCTACTCTAAGAATGATTTAAACGTAAGTACAGGCTATCTGAATCTTGATCAGGGTAAGCTGGAGTACTGGGGAACTACTTTTGCCTCTTGGGGTAAGCTTCCTGCCAATTTTTCCTCCACAAGAATGCAGATAGCCACAGGAGTTGAGAAGGTACAGGGTACAGGGTTGGGAACCATAATGTTCCGGAAAAGTAATGGAAATCTATATGTTTCCGGAACAAATTATGAGCGTCTTTCTGGCACGTCAGACACTTTACCTGCGATACCCATCCGAGTTACGGGACCGGAGAATCAGATAAAAAATATCAAAGATTTCGGTATTAAAGTGTCAACCTCTTCATACACCGACAAAAGTGTCTACGCTTTGCAAGAGGATGGTACAATGCTTACATGGAAGCAGGACGGTGCTGTAACGACCTTGCCTGACAAGTATTTGTCGATGTACACCATGAGACAGAATGAAGAGGGTCTAACAGAAATCCTAGCTATCCGGGAAGACGGAGCTCTGGGGAGATTTGATAGGTATTCTACGAAGTTTGTTCCTTATACAAATTCTCCGGTAGTCTATCCTGCAGATTATGTTGTTCCGGTAACCAAGCCAGAGACTCCAGTTCTGACAACAACGTCTCAAGATAAGTTCGACCAGTTTTCAGTATCTATTAATTATGGAACTAGCGCTGATCTTACTGTTAAAGAGTATCAAATCAACAGCAAAGGGTGGACTCCTTACACAGGTGAGTTTGTAGTAACAGATACAGGTTCCGTAAGAATCTTAGCTCGTTCTGCAGATAGCAAAGGTAACATAAGCGATGAAGGGGTCCTCCAAATAGTAAGCAACCCTATTGTGATTGATTCAGGGGAACCCAACGTTACCAAGGTATCTGCAAATGAGTTTAAGGTTTCTGCAAAAGCAACAGGTGCCGTTAAAACTCAAGTACGAGTAGACGGTGCGGCTTGGCAGAATCACAACGTAGCTAACAGCCTTTTGCTTGACCCAGGTTCGCACACTATCGATGTACGATTGTTGAATGCGAAAGATGAAGAACTAATTAATAAGTCCGTCACTGTAACAGCAGATGATCCTACTCCGGTGATTATAGCTAAACCTATTGTAACTCAAACGGGACTGAACAGTACGTATGGGTTAAACCTGGATGTCCAGTTTGATAGTGCGGCAGGAGAAGCTCAATACTCAGTGGATGGCGGAACATGGACAGCAACCACGGGGACAATCTCTGTTCTGAACGGTGTTCACACTGTGAGAGTAAAAGTAGTTGCAAATGATGGAAAAGAAAGTGAAGTTGTAGACTTTGTAACTACTAAGGTTGATCCTAAGGTTGAGTTTGACAATGGAGACTTTAAGATTGACATTGGTGTAATTGCACCTACTTTGAAAACTTACTACAAAGATAATGTGAATGGAGTTTGGACTGAGTATACTGGTCCTGTAACTTATCCGCCTGGAACTTACACATTTGATGTAGAGATTCGGGAAGATGCTTCTGGTGATGTTGTATACGTTGGAGGACCGTTCACAATCGTTGTGACTGATCCAAATGCAGGTAATCCGGGTAACGGTGGCACAACACCAACACCGAATCCAGGTACCGGCACGCCGGTGGGACAAGAAGATGTTGATTTCACGGTAAATAGCGGTGGACTTAGCGCAAAATTCGAGGGAGCGGATCTCTCTACGATCATCATCGACAGCACGAAGCCGTACCAATCTATCAATTCGGTAAGCCGGGCTTTGATTGAAGACAGCCGAGGCAACGGAAAAGGTTATCAATACAGTATGGATGTGACTGATTTCATTTCAGAACCAATGCAGGATAACTCAACAAACTCACAAGATCTTGTTGTTAGCATTCCGGCCAATGCGTTGTCTGTTGAGGTATTAAATACCAAAACCTTAAACGGACCGGCAGCGGAGCTGTCCAACATTGGAAAACATGTCTTCTCTGGTAGTGGACCAGAAATGTTGGCCACAGCGAGACCGTTTGAAGGTATGGGATACAACGAAATTCCACTTAACTTCACGTTAGGTGTTCCGGATCGTGTGAAAATTGTGTCCTCTGGATCTGGAAGTAAGTTCGTTCCAGGACAGTCTACTGGTCTGATGGCGGGAACTTACAAAGCCAAGGTTGTTAGTACATTAACATCAGGTATTTAGGAACTTTGAGGGGGCTTCGCTTTTATGAAGCCCCTTCCAATTAGTTTCATATTGAGGGCAAGTGTAAAGGATATTGACAGTAATGAAGAAAATTGAGATGCTTCTCTTCCTCCAGCCCATCCACCATCCCCACCACCGAATTGATTTGAAATAATCATATGATTCTCCATAAATTAGTGTTAGTATATTAGTATATTAATTAATATGAAACGGAAAGCGAGTGATTCATTTGCTTAATATATATGAGCAATTGGAAAAATCAATTAGGGCCACAAGCAACGGTATTATTGAGAAATACCAGGATAACATGATAGACACGTTTCAATGCATGGAACAATTACATACTTGCTGCACCATGGTCGGGACGCTCATTGATAATGAAAGGAAAAGCGGTTCAGATAAAGAGTTGATTATCCGCTTAATTGAACTCCGTGATGATATATCTCTACCAGTCATGCAGATGGTATACGATCAAATTCAATCACTGAATACGAAGAAAAAGAAAGTTAAAAAAGAAATATATAAATTAGAGGTTAGAAGGAATTTATTAAGTGCTGCAGCTGGCTAATCATCAGTACATAATTAAATAGCTTAAATTAGAAAAGGAGGTTGCTTTATAATTTAGCAACTTCTTTTTGAATATGGAAAATACTTAACAGGTAAGCTTTGAACAGAGCTACGTAGATAATCTTATGATTACTTTTATAAAGGAGAGTTTTGAATTGGTAGAAGGTATTCGCTTATCCCTCGCATGGGTAGGGTTAATTATTGGTGTTGCTGTAGTAGCATCTGGATTAACGAATGGGTCAAACGGGAAGGATAAGTTTGATTGGTCAGCAACCATCAAGCCTGTTTCTTGGGGACTCTTTATGCTTATTGTGTCAATCTATTGGATAGTTAGTAGGGGATAATAATTAGTACTTTTATTGTAATTGTGTTATAATCAGATTATTATGATTTGAGATTAATTTTCTTTGCCTTTTTCAAAAGACAAAGAGTGGTTCCCGGTGAAAACCGGTTTAAATTTTGGCAAAGAAGCCGTGGAGAACAATAGCATGCCTATTTAGGTGTGCTTTTATTGTTTTCTGCGGCTTTTTTGCATCTACTGGAGGATAACTAAATGACATTTGTAAACTTGTCAAAGTTCAAAGAAAACTTAACTACTCAACAACCGCATAGTTCATACTCCAATGGACTGTTCAAAGTAATTGATGCGGCTATGTGCAATGTTGAGAGTAATGAGGTTGATTGGAATTCATTCTCTCTACAGGAGGCTCAGCAAGCTCTTAACGAGGCCTTAGCGTATGTAGCAGATGAAATAGCTGATGAATATTCAGTACGTCCCAATGAAGGGAATGCTATTCATGTGTACCTACATAACAATGAGTCAATGTACCGGTTAAGAAGAATGAAACCAGTAAACCAAGAGACGGAAGATAACGAGTTTTTCTAAAGATTTCAAATTAGAGAAAGTTAGGTGAGGGTATGAACCGGGCTTATTTTTGTGATGAACAAGTAGGTCAGATGCAAGCAACGTATGATGCAATCACAATGGTGAAGATGTTGCATGAAGCTGGGATAGATGTCCGTAACAATCCGATTAATTATTATTGTTACGGATGGGGTGATCAGGCGGATATCTTCCATGAGGCGATCAAAAGAATGTTGTTTGAAAGCTGCAACCAATCCTACTCGGACAATCTCCAAGGAGAGACTTGGGAGTATAGCATCGTATTTCCGGAAATTGAAGAAATGATGCTTCTATCCAATAATGACGAGGCAAATGAACTGTTAAAAAAGGTAGATATTCTTTTGCATTATGAATGTCCAAATTTTGAAATGGGGATGAGCGGAGTTATAAAGGGAAAGAACATCTACATCAAGATAACAGGAAACTATGGGATATATTCGAATTTCTTAGGCAGAATTATTGAACTGAGAACTATCGTACTTGGGTTCATAGCACATAAAAAGAAGATGCTCATGCAAAAAATCCAAAATATTTTCATGATGAAAATGTTGTCTCTTAGTCGGCCAATACCATTAGGTATCTCAATTTGGGCACCTACTTCATTCGTATTCATACAACTTATGAAAACGTGTGGGGTGGATTTCTCCACAGAGATTGCAGAGAATCTCAGTCCAAAGAAGATGTGTTCTTTGTTAAGGGACGTCATAAAAATTTATGAAAAGGATGAGGTAGCATGAGTTTAATTCTAACGGATAATAAAGCGGGTACTGTTGAGCATTCGCTAAGTATTAGTGAAGAAGGTAATGAATATGTAATCAGGTTGCGAGATCATAGCCTACCCCTGGTAGCTGAATTTCAGAACGGTATTAAGGTAGGAGAAGGTTTTTATACGAATGAGGATTTAGCTGAAGCGTTATTGCATGCTCAAAACCTCAGTGTCTTTAAGACACCTATCCTGCCACGGGGTTGTATCTCATACCTGGAGAGTACATTTAAAACCTATTGTTTCTTCGAAGTTCCATCACATCGCAGAACTGTGTTTTACCATGATGCGGTTATCGATGATGTGCCTTTTCCAAATTTAATTTTTGGTTATGAACTTAGGTCAAGAACAGATAGGTTTGAGATATGTAAAGTATTTGTGGGTGCTCTAGAGAAGGGCTTAACCAATGAAGAGTCGGAAGTATATTTTTATCCCTATACAAACGTAGATAGAACCTATGAAGTATGTTTAGGGTCATCTCAGTTACCCCAAATCACACGCATTTCTCAATTATCGACAGTGCCAGAGGTTTTTTTCAATTCACAGAACTCTGACTGTTACTATGGTCATGCAAATGGTAGTGGGCTTACCTATAGGGAACTATTAGAGAAAGTCAAAGGCAAAGAATTCCCGGATAATTATCTGAAAACGACTGGCCTGACCCTCGCTGATTGGATAAGTGGACTGACTTCTCTATTTTAGGCCAAATACAACTCAAATAAATTAGCAATAAGCTGGAGGTAATAGATATGTCTAACGAATTATTTGGTGGTTCTGATCTCTTTTCATACTTTGGGGGAGGTTTCGTAGAGCCGACGAAAGTTGATAAGGAAGAAACACTAAAATCAGTGGGTAATACGATCGACATCACTAAACGCATTCAATCCAGAAGTAAATCCGACAAATCAATTGATGGACCTGGTGTAGACACATGTGAGGGCTTAACTCAGGATGAGATTAATGCTCTATCGGATGAAACGCCTATAAGTGAGTCATCAGCCGACACTGCAGAACTTGGAGTGAAAAAAGATCCGTCCAAAAATGCAGATAGCAAAGATAAAAAACCCGTCTTTACTAACACAACATATATTTGCTATGCCGGTACGTCCAAGCTTTTAACTAAATATTTTGATAGTGAAAAGATAGGGCTACTCAGTTTAGAAGATGTTCGCAAGCAGTTAGAAAAAGACTTTCCTGAGATGTCAAAACAAAGAACGTTCATGAGTTTTGACGAGAAAAAGAATATAATAGTACCGGCCATCACAGGTGGGAAGAAGGGGGCTTTGCCCGTTTACTTCAACGATTCGAGAGCATACTTCTACTCTGCGAGCCAACTCGTCGAGCATAAAGATAAGTATTCAATCTGTTACCTGGCTGCCAAAAACGGTTACTATGAGATTCGTGAAAATGGGATCGGGGTGTTTATCTCCAAATGCAACAAGGAAGAGTTAGAAGGATGGAGCAATGCTGATGAATTTTTTGCTCAGCAGCCCAGGGCCCAAGAACTTGATTCCTGTCGCACCGGCTTTAAATCCAAGTTACCGAAGATCCCTGAATCATTGGTACACCAACTAATATCATTTTTTATGGACTATTCTGATAATGATGTAGAAGTGATGGGTGTATTCTACTGGGATACCAAGCAAGGTGTTTATCTATTGGATGTTCCTAATCAAAGTGTGTCGAAGACTTCAATCGATCAGCATTATACGATTATGCCATATTGGATTATTAAAGTTTGTGAGTTACATTCTCATAATACAATGAAAGCATATTTCAGTTCTGTAGATAACGAAGATGAACTCGGCACCCATCTATATGGTGTGATTGGAAACTTAAAACAAGCAAAAGGACTCATTCGGTTTGATATTCAAACAAGAGCTGGTATGGCAGGGAAATTTATTTCCTTGCTTCCTTCAGCACTGCTAGAGGGAGAGTATGATAACCAAGAAGATTCATGGAACCTCATTACAAAAGTGCAGTACCCTGCAGCCTGGCATGATCGTGTCTTGTTTGATCAGGTGGAGGTGGTTAATCATGATTAATCTACTTAATTATCACGCTAAGAATGAAGATTCAACCGTTCGTCAATCACGGATCCAAAGTATGTACTACTACTTTGTAATTATTGGGGCCGGAGGAACCGGTGGCTATGCAGTTCAACGAATTACCAAAATGTTAAGTGCATTTGCATCCGTAGATTCATTTCTTATGATTGCTGATCCGGATATGGTAGAGGAAAAGAATTTGCTACGACAGCCTTTCGTTAACCAGGATATAGGCGGAAAAAAGGCAAGTGTTCTTGCCCAACGCTATGGTAGAACATACGGACTGAAAATCGGTTCTTATGTTGATAAATATGTGGAATCAGTTGAAAAACTAGATCAGTTATTTTCGTTAACTGATTTTCGCCACAAGACCGGGCAACACATTCAGAAGGTGTTAATCGGGGCAGTTGATAATGACTTTACGCGTAATGTAATGCATGAGTACTTTATGCAGACTGATGACCTGATTTATATTGACGCAGGGATCGAAGGGGTCTTCTTACCATCAGGTGATAAACCAAAGAGTGAGTGGGGAGAAGAAGAAATAACAGATCATATGGAAAGCGGATATTCCGGGCAAGTGGTAGTGGGTCTCAAGAAAAATGGAACAGAAATCCTTGAACCACTTAATAGAATTTACCCGATCAATGCAACGGATCTTATTGCGCCTTCACACAATTGTGGTCTGGAGCCATATCAGCCTCAACGTATGATCGCAAATGAGATGGCAGCATTCCAGATCTCAACGATTATAAATGAGTTGTTAAGTAAAAATGCAATTTTTGTACACTACGCAAATTTTAATGCTAGGACTGGCAGTTGCCGTCCACAGTACGTACAGGAAGTATAGAAAAGAAACCCCTGAATTTCTCATCATGAGAGATCAGGGGTTTTTAAGTAAATTACAAAGAATGACGGAATTAATATGAAACTATTATCTCTTCTTGCGGTTCTTTTGTTAGGGGGTTGGCTTTTTTCTTTTTGACAGACTTGTCTGACCATTTGGATACTGCATATCTAATCAGCTCTTGTGCTACCGCCTAAACAATGATCTCCAAATTGGTTCAGCAACTCCGTTAGGATCACGTTAGGCTTATTTGTTTTCGCCTTGCAGGTGTTTCAAGAGAATATACAGTTCAATTACACTTGTGATCAGCTCAATATAAGATTGCATGAGTTCCATAAGAATCTCCTCCTTCCTAAATTGGATATAAGGTTAATAATTTATTGTTCAGCTTCAGGAGCACTTCTGCCGGCTTTCCTCCTGGTCCAACATCATCAATCTCC
Organism: Paenibacillus sp. AGC31; assembly: GCF_057334655.1. Classification (NCBI taxonomy): domain Bacteria; kingdom Bacillati; phylum Bacillota; class Bacilli; order Caryophanales; family Paenibacillaceae; genus Paenibacillus; species Paenibacillus sp. AGC31. The sequence goes on along the minus strand of NZ_JBHFJH010000029.1, from coordinate 157,704 downwards.
GGGGTTTTTGGATCACCTCAAAATTCGTTAATTCTGTATCTCCAGCTTGGCTTAATGTCACACCCGCAGGAACGTGTAATTGACAACAACCGGTGGAAGTGGGCTTTCAGAGGTGCATATCAGAAACAAATCATTTCTGAATTTCTCGCTGAAACATAAATGGAATATCGCTAGGTGTGTTATTTTGTGACCTCAAAAAATATATAAATGCAAAAAATCCTCCGGGATTTCTTCGAGATGATCCAGGAGGATATGTTTTTACGGGAAGAAAAACCAGAACAGATAAAAAGAGAGCTGTAGGTGCACCATTAACCACAGCTCAATATGAAAAAAATATTGGAGCTCAGCTACTTATGTGAGCTGCCCATGAAAACGATCGGGGAAACTCTAATCGTAAACGGGTTTCAGAAGGATGACGTCATGAATGTTTTTCAAATTCACTTTCGCCGTAATTTAAGATATAAAACAAACCGTTTTATCATTGGTCACATAGATAACGAACCATATGCCTTACTAGGAGTTCGAGGCAAGCGTTTGTCCATGCGGCTGAGATCTGATGACTATGAACGAATATCCGAATTAGCTTATGCAATGGACATTTCAGTTCAGGGAGCAGCCGCATAGATCATAACAGAAGTACTGAAACAAGGTAAGGTAATGTATGACATTATGGCTCAATTGATCAAGAGTAACTTGGATGAAACGACAGAGGAACAAATACGGAGATTAGCAAGCCACATCGATGCGAAGAGTCCACACGACTATGTTTCCTTGGGCATGGTTATGAGCTATGCACTTGAGAAAGCGATTGAAGAGCAGAAGAAGGTACGAATGGTGTTGGATGGAGAAGAGGATTGAGAACATAAAGACCCTTTGAATAATTGCTGTATCTCAGAGTGGTCCTGTAGGGTACCTTTATTGTTCTTTGTCTTTTTTATGTCTTAGAAAGAAAAGCCTACTAGGCTTTTGTTATTCTGTTAGTTGTGAGCTATCGCTATCGATACCGTTCACAATATTAATCAGGGGTGTCAAAGACGATGGAAATTGAACTGAAGCAAAGATGGACACTTGGATCGCAACTAGGGAGTGGTGGCTTTGGAAGAGTTTTTGAAGCTGAAAATGAAAACGGTGATATTAAAGCAGCAATTAAACTAATTCCAAAGGCGCCTGGTGCAGATCGTGAGCTTTTGTTTGAAGACCTTAGTGTGTTCGTAACATCATTCCCATAAATGATTCCGGAGAATTTGAGGGTTCTAGTGATGCCATTAGCAGAAAAGTCTTTACGTGATTACCTTAGGGAAGAAGGGGAAGTTACCTGTTTTTGAAGCTGTGAGTGTCCTATCGGATATTGCTACAGCATTATCTGATATTCATGTTAAGGTAGTTCACAGAGATATTAAACCAGAGAATATTTTACTTCTTAACGGACGATGGTGTATATCCGATTTTGGGATATTAAGGTATGCCGAGGCTTCCACTGCAGTTGACACTCATAAATTCTCGTGGACGGTTGCCTATAACGCGCCGGAGAAATGGCAGTATCACCGTGCTACTGCAGCCTCAGATATGTATTCATTGGGAGTTATTGTTTTTGAATTAATCACTGGTGAACGACCGCTTCCTGGTGTTGATCCTAGACAAGAACATCTCACACAGAATCCTCCTCCGTTGACTGATTGCCCGCCACTTTTGACAGCCTTAGTAGCTCAATGTCTGATGAAAGCTCCACAAGTAAGACCTTTAGCCAAAGACTTCATATCTCGTCTTGGTCCAATCCTTCGCCCATCATCTGGAGGTGCTTCATTGTTACAGTCAGCTAACCTGGCCCAGTCTTAAGAACTAGCTAGTGAAATGGCAGCACGGTCAGCAGCTGAGGATGAGGATGAGCGGAGGAGAGAGATTGTAAAATCAGCAAGTCAAATATTTTCTATGGCTCTCAATCAACTAGAACAATCAATCCGTGATAATGCACCAAGCGCAACGATAGAACAAATAGGAAACAAGCGGAGTGTGGTCAGTGTGAGAGGTCGGGTACTCCGTAATTTTGATGGAGATGACCATGGTTTGTCTGCCAAATTAGGTTCCACAACACTAACAATACAACCGATTGAAGAGAGCGTTAATACCAATTGGGGGTATTACAAACCAGCCTTTCAGGTGTTGGCATATACTTCAATTGAAGTTCAAATTCCACCAAACAGCTATGGATATGAGGGAAGAGAGCATTCACTCTGGTTCTGTGACGCTGAAGAGGAAGGGGTGTTTCATTGGTACGAAACCGCATATATGTATACATCCACAGACATTAAGAGAGGACGTAGCAGAAACCCATTTTCCCTCTCTCCTGGTGAAGAATCTGGAAAAGCTCTTAGTCGAGTATTTGCGGAATATCAAGTAGCTTGGCCATTTCTGAAGATCCAAATTGGAAATGAACATGAATTTTTTGATAGATGGATGAACTGGTTCGCACAGGGAGCCATGAACCAACTGTCTCAACCTTCAACCATGCCAGAAAGAAATCCATACGGTACGTGGCGTCAATAATAAAGTACAGCCGGTCGAATTTCTAACCGGCTTTTTTTTGTAATTCATGTTCTCAGCAAAACAGTGATTCCTCCAATATCATGATGAAATCAGAACTTTAAATTTTTTTATTACATAGTTAGTTTGCATGTTTGAAGTCTGAAACATGGACAGCCTAGGACCAGAAAATAAAGTCCGTGACTATCGCTGTTTCTTTGAACCAACGGCTTCGCTTGTGCGAATCGTACGGATGCATCTACGCTTCTTCAAAAATTCGATATATCACACTGTACCTCCTATTCGCTATGGTTAACTCAATCCAAAAACACCGTGTACCTACTGTCTGGCACGCCAGGGGTTTTATTCGCGTTGGCCCGCATGACGCACATGCTTGACTCACCAGCCATGTAGGAGGTGAACACTCTGGAAGGATGTCGATAACCTTCGCGATGGAGCCATGCATGTTGTAAAGAACCCACAAGTGTGATGTTTTGTAAATCAGTTCTTGAGATCACTCTAGGATTAACGGTTATAGATAATGGAGCGGTATCCGGGTTGGAGGCGTTCACTGCTTTGATCGTGAAGTTGGGTACTGTTGCTGAGGGAACTTGATACATGATTAATGCACGCGGAACTCTCCCAAACCCGTTAGCAACAATTTGCCTTGTGAATCCATCCATTTGAACAGCAGCTGCAGTAGCCCCATTGGCAATTTTATTTTCGAACCATACGGGAGGCAAGTTAAACCTTGCATAAGTATTCACACAGGACTGGTAACTTGATCTACCTCCTGCAGCGATTTGTGTGTAGTGCCGATTCCAGAAACGAAGAAGATCAGCAATAAGTGTTCCTATCCTACCCCTCTGTGATGTCGTAAACCGATTATCAACATAAAACGTCAATTGAGCTGGTAGCGCTACATCGGCTGGGGTAGCTGGAACTGGAATTGTAATTCGTGTATAAGACTGAGAGATTTGAACCGGCTTCTTAGCAATCATCGGCCACTGGGCAAGACGTCTTACCTTCTTCTTCAGGTCTTTCACTCTCCTTTTCGTCCAAACATTCGTCGTGCACACAGAAACAACGGTGCCCAATAAGGCTGATTCAAATCAGATATGATGACTTTGTTCCTCGGATAAGGAATGCAGTGGATCATTTTGTTGCGGCCAATATATAAACCGACGTGGCCCGGTATATCGTCGCTGCTGAAACGTCCAGGTACAGCGAAGAACAACAGATCACCTTTTTTGATTCTGGAGCGTGGAACAGAACTGCCTTGTTTGGCCTGCTCTCGTACTGTACGCGCTAACAAGACTCCCTGTTTCTGAAAAAGGTACTGTGTAAACGAGGAACAATCGAACCGCTTAGAAATGTGGTAGGATTTGGATCCCCATCTAAATCTTACACCTAGCAATCGTTTGGCATCCGCTATTATGGCCTCAATCTTACCGCTCATCGTTTCAACCCTTTTCCTGGAAAGTCATCTCTGTTTACATCATCCAAGCCTGGAAAATGCGGCATATAAACAATTATTTTATGGGCGTTTCTAGATGAAAATGTTTTATGGTTACGAAAAATACTCATTATCACAACCTTATTCATTTGAATCCAAAATGTTAACCAACAAAAGATATCCAATAAGTAGAACTTTATTTTTCAGTCTTTCTTTTGTTGTTGAGCAGACGATACTGACGTTTTTCCGAATGTAAAAAAGTTACCATCTTAGACCTCATTTTGATCCAGGAGGGTGTGTTTCATATATTCGTCATCTTCTCTATATAGAAGATGACGAATCTATGGTATAATGGATTTACGAACCCGTATTACACCGTTTCGTAAGGCGGGAAAAATTCGTCATCTTCTATAAGTGGAAAAAGAGGGAACTACAAATGACTCAAATGTTCGATTCATTTTTACAGCACCTAGATGAGAAAGGACTAGATCCCAAGACGATTGCAAACTACAAAGCAAGCTGGAGTAAATTTTCAAAATGGCTAAAGAAGGTCGATCCGGATTTGAATGATCCAGGTGCAGCAATTCAACGAGACATCGCAAATTACAAACGTTATTTGCAAGAATCCGGTGGAAGAGGTGGAAAGCCGGCAACGGAGTCAACCATGCAATTGATGTTTGTACATCTCAATGCGATCTTCAGGTATTTTCATCAACAGGGGGACATACCGACAAACCCGGTTGAGCCGATACGCAAACCGCGGGTTGCAAGACGAAAACCGAAATGGCATTCCAGGAACGAACAGAATTCCATTATGCGAGAAGTCCGGAGAAGTAAGAGCAAAAGGGATAATGCAATATTCACTGTATTTTTGCATGTTGGGCTGCGTGCTCATGAGCTCTGTGATCTATTGCGTGACGAGCTGGTGATCAATCCCCGCTCAGGTAGTGTCTATGTGCGTGGTAAAGGTTTTAGGGATCGGGAGGTACCACTAAATGCAGATGCTCGATATGCATTGGAAAGCTACCTGGCTGAGCGTGACGAGACTGACAAGAAAAGCTCTTATGTGTTTGTTTCCGAGAGATCTGCAAAGATGTCTGTACGTGGTGTTCAACATATCGTTGAAAAATATCGCAAGCGTACAGGAATTAAGGATTTAAGTTGCCATAGCCTGCGTCATACCTTTGGCCATGAATTGCTTTCAGAAATAAAGGATCTCCAGAAAGTGGCCATGTTGATGGGGCACTTCAAGGAAAATGGGGATCCCAATATTGCCATGACAATGATCTATACGACACCGGGTAAAGAGGATCTGGAGGCTGCGGTGGAGTCGATCAGCTGGACATAATGAGAGAGTTAAAACTATATATAGAAGATAATGAGGATGAAAAATGACGGAAAAGGATTCAGTAAAGAAGAGATTTCTAAGTGAAATCTCAGGTGCAGTTGAAGATTGGAATAAACATATTTCGGAAGATATTACCAACGTAAAAGTAAGGACTCGATACGAAGAAATTTTAGATGAGCAGGAGCAGCACGGAAATTCAACAAATTATGGATTAGGAAGGGATCTTTGGTACAGCAATGAATATTTTATACACTGTCAGATCAAGGACTTAATAAGCTATGCAGAAGATGATGATGTTCTATACGAAGAGCTGAGAAAAGTGTGGGTTGGGGTAACTGATAAACGGAATCCTAACGCAATGGCCATGAATGTAGATGGGGAATTTGAAGGATATTTGATTACTATGAATATTGGGATGGACATAGATCTTCATCTCGTCTCCTTAATTGTTTCACAGTATTTGTGGTCTATGGAGATTGATGATAAGAGTGAAAGAGCTAAACTAGCTACAGAAATGATGGATCTATTTTTGTGTTTAATAGATGATGATTATTTTCTTGAACACATTGATAATTTTTTAAATGAAAGCCATAGTGATATTGATTTAGCATCACGAAGAATGGAAATAGGCTCACAATTATTTGAGGGAGGTATGAAATTTGTTTTAGGTCATGAAATTGGCCATCACATATTGAGTCATACAGCCTCAGATGGAAGAAATATTGTATCGAAATTTAAACCAGATTCCTTAACTTATAATGCTCTGCAATTAGATGAGTTTGCAGCTGATAATTTTGGATTCGATCTATTAGTTCGAAGCATGAAAAAAGAGATAAATGTTTATTTTTTATTCGCACCATTAATGGTAATACTATTGCTTGCTATGCGTGATAAATGTCCAGAGCAATCTAGTCCGGAACATCCTTCACTAAGAGATAGATATCTAAATCTATTAAGTAAGGTTTCTGAAGTTAATGAGGGCATAGCTAATAAATTTCAAGAGATCCTAAATGAAATAGCTTCTTGGATTCGTGATTACTACAATGAGTTAGGTCACTGGAAAACAGAGTGGTGGAAAGGTTAGGTTTGTACAAGAAAACACGAAGGATCTGAGCACAGGAATATGCTTCTTCAAAGGAATATGTATAAAGCCAGTGAGATGATAAATTTGTTGATTAACTAAATTAAGAGTGATATTCTGTTAACCGACCAGATCATGATCTGGTCGGTTTTTTAGCGGATTATTGGGTTAGAAAAAATGTTTGGTCGGTTTAGATCCGGTGAAGCCGTTAAGCAAGCTACGTTAAATTTGAGAGTTTTTTTGGTTAATGTAAATTGCACGTGTAAATCCCGATCGCATTCCTGGTTCCCGGATGGCAGTCTGTGCAGTTGGCCAGGCAGCGCCGGCGCAGCTCCACATCAATCTAAATTTGGTGATGGCTGGATAAAAGGTCGATATGAATGGTCTTTTGAACAAAATAGCCCAATTACTATACATTCCTCACGTAATGACTCTTTCTCTATACAAGATGGCCATTAGGTTCGAATAAAAGGATAACCATATAATATGGTGTATCTGAAATGGAGGGCAATTTATGAATAAAAAATCTTGGAATATGCGTTTCTTTTCTTAATGTGCAATGTTATAACATTGTCTGCAACGTTTGGTGGTAACAAAGCTTTGTACATACTTGGAGCGGGAATGCTCACAATTACTTTAGGGTTACTGATCTTCATTAATGTACTGGATCGCAGACTCAAGAAAAAGCCTCAAGCAAAAATGTAAGGAGAGAGGAACAGCAGTAATATCAGTGTTTGCATTAATGGCGGGGACCAGCTGGTTTGGGCCTCTTCTATCTAGTTCTTTATAAATAGAAACCTCTCATACGTAAACAACGTAATAGAATCATGCAACTTCATATATTAACGGAAAAAGGGGATCTTACGATGGCTGTAATTCAAATTGGTGACTTGGAAATCAGTAATGCCATGCTAACACCTCTTGAGGAAACGATTAGCCCAACAGGAAAGACGCTGAAAGCTTATGAGGCTGCATTCGTTCTGAACGGTACTACTGAACACGATATTTACAAAGAAATGCAAGGAACGGTTATTGATTTTGAAGTGCTTACCTCACACGTCAAGTTCAATGCTAAACTGGAAAATGTTTCGACTTCTTATAGTGGATATATGGGCGCAGATACAACTATTAGTATAAGATGTAATCTTATAGAGTATGACCCTGACCTGCCAGAGAAGCATGACATAACTGCTACAGCATTAGCTATTCAAGTTAAGGATCATGTCCATCTTCATGCACTCACTCTTCTACTGATCGAGAAAGGCATCTTTAGCAAGCAAGAATTTGAAGAAGCCTACGAGAAAGTTAGAAAAAATGAGCAAGAAACTAAAGCAATTCAAAACGAGATTATCTATGGGATTACACCCAAGTATGATGCAAACGAGCAAGAATAACTGAAAAATGTAAAAGGAGAGGCAGAATCTGCCTCTCCTTATTGTTTAGAGCCCGTAAACCAGAATCGGACAAACCGTTTACAAAAGGGGAGAAGTTCATAACGGAGTTTTTCTATGCTACAGCGCTTCCTGATATCACTAGGTATAGCACTGGGCGTAGTCTGAAGAAGATTCTGAACCAGCTTATCCTGACGACAGTAACGCGGGGAGCAGCCTCCCTGTCACTGATTTGAAAGGATAGGTTTGCGGAGATTCCGATTCAAGCCCTTACGTGTTTGTTTCTGAGAGATCCGCAAAGATGACTTTTCGTGGAGTGCAGCACATTGTTGAAAAGTATAGGAAGCGTACCGGGAGTAAGGATTTGAGTTGTCACACTCTGCGGCATACCTTTGGCCAAGTGTTTTACTCGAGACCACGAAGGATCTGCAGAAGGTTGCTGACCTGATGGGGCACTACAAGGAAAATGGTGAACCAAATATCCAAATGACGATGATCTATACGACCCCGAGCAAAGAGGATCTGGAGGATGCGGTGGAGTCGATCAGTTGGACTTAATGAAATAGTGAAGGGGAAGCGAGCGAAAATGATTGAGGAAAAGATTCAAGAAATTGAAAGATTGAAGGATCTTGTCACTGAAGCTGCTACTTATAGGAAATGGGGTACAGATGAAGAGTATAAGCTTTTACGAAACAAAATGACTAAAACAAACGCGATAAAAGAGTTGCTACCTTCATTTATAAAGGACTGCAGAACTCTCGGTGAGATTTTTAATGATTTGCAAGTTAGAGGAGGATATAAAGAAAGAAGGGCACATATCCAAGAGGCATTCGGAAAAGTATTGGAATATGTAGAAAGTGTAGATGGTAGTCCACTTGATGGAATAATTGGAGAAAGGCTCTCGGGAGACAACATTCATGAGTTTGTTCAGCAAAACTGGAACAAGGCGTTAACTCGAAGAGAGGAAGATCCCGAAGGAGCTATTACAATTGCTTCTACTTTGATAGAGCAAACTATTAAATTCATTCTGGACAGTGAAAACATTGAGTACAAAAAAACAGATGATCTACCTACACTTTACAAAAAAACACATACTGTACTGAATCTATCACCTGATGGTCATACAGAAGAAACTTTCAAGCAAATACTACGCGGATGCACATCAATCATACAGGGGTTAGGAAGTTTGAGAAATAATGATGGTGATGCTCATGCTCCAAGTACTAAACGCGTTCTGCCTGGAAAGCCTCTTAAACCTGGTGTTCGTCATGCTGAGTTATCAGTTAATTTATCTGGAACGATGGCAAACTTTTTAATATCAACTTGGACCCATAGAAAGTTGAAATAAATAACTTACACTTGAAGGTTTGTTTATGAGTCAAGTCGAGTATTCTGAAAATGATTTGTTTTTAAGTACTTTAAAGGAATATCTTGAATCAGAAGGTGCAGAGGATATACTAAAGCATTTAGAGCCTTCTAAACTGTCTATAAGTTATTCTGATAGATTTACTAGTCGACTGTGGAATCAGAGAAGTGCATATGTAGATATTAAAGTTCCAGTACGTTCTAAAAAAGCTTTAGAGGCAGATGATCTATATCATAGGTTGAATAGATATTGTAGCGAGCTATATGAAAATACTGATGAGTATGGATATGCAGGCTTACAGATTGGAGTTCTCGTAGGGCTAACGAGCACAAGTAACATAAATAGAGATATTCAATTTTATAGCAAAAACCAAGTTTACGAAAATTTGAGAACTAAAGTTCATAATAGTACTTTGGATCCAACTGAGGAAATGTATTTACTCGAAGCTTGTGCAAGTGCTATAAGCGGACAACGATTAGCAGCAGTAACAATGTTGGGCTGCGCGGCAGAACAGTTGCTGCTATTGTTATCGAGATCCTACCTACAGTATCTTCGGAATCATGGTTCTGAAACTGAGATTAAGAAATTCAATGACAACGTTGTTGAAGCAAAAAAAGCACACGCGAGATTAGATGGTTTTAAAAGAACTGTAGGCAATCAAGAAAGGTTGTTTGAGTCTCTGGGGTTAGAAAATTCTAATTTACATTTTCAGTATTTAGATTTTTTAAGACAAATAAGAAATGAGTCTGGCCATCCGACTGGGGTTCGCGTTTCTGAAGAGGATATGAACTCATTATTTGTTAATTACCAACTACTTATTGATCGCGTCCACCCATTAATTCTTAGCATCCCTGACGCGAATCCTGTTTAAGTGTTCCAGGATTGGGCTGCCGGTTTATGAATTATGAGATCTTCAGCTCACCGCTGCCGTGGAGTCGATCAGCTGGACTTAATATTAAAAAATGCAATGGGAGGAAAATTAAATGCGGAGATTAGTTCCTATATCATCAGAGTCTGTAAAAAGGCTCACACCTACTAAGGATATTCTGAGAGAGCTATATCTTAAATCGGGTAATCAGTGTGCCTTCCCGGGATGTGTCCATCTTATGATGGATGCTGATGGTGATTTCATAGGTGAAGTTTGCCATATTGAAGCTGCTGAAACAGGTGGACAACGCTTTAATCCAAAACAAAGTAATGAGGATCGCAGGGCGTTTTCAAACTTAATGTTGATGTGTCATGCTTGCCATAAAAAAACAGATAATGTAAAAAAATATACTGTTGAGATTCTTCAGAAGATGAAGAGGGATCATGAAAAAAAGTTCTCAGATATTGTTTCTAAATTACAGAATTCAATTAGTGATTTAACAACCCTTCAAGATTATTCATACACATTATCATGCAAGCGTATTAACGAGTCTCTAAATTGGAAATTAGATTCTACACAATTAAAGGATATGTGTGATGAAATTAATCAATGGGTAGAGAGGTTAAGAAAACTGTCACCTGATACTCGCAACGTCTTCTCAATTATGATTGATCGTTCTACTCTTAATTCTTGGGATCAGCCTCAAGTTATAATTCACGAGATAGCAAAGGTCACAGATTTAGATTTTGAAGGTATGAAGGAACACTATGATCTACTATATAAATACAATTTCATCAGTAAAGCAGAGAGAGAAGAAGAAGATAACACAGTAGTTGTAACTATAAAACCATTCATATTAACAGGATGGCCATTTTGGATTGATTTAAAAAAATTCTGTGATGTTGAAAATATCAATCTTAATGAAATCGTTGGCGAAATGAATTTTGGATTGCTAGATTAAACAAACCAACCGATTAGACGTTCTCGGTGAGCAGAATGCCATAATGCGAGAAGTCCGGAGAAGTAAGAGTAAAAGGGATAATGCAATCTTCACTGTATTTTTGCATGTTGGGCTGCGTGCTCATGAGCTATGCGATCTATTACGTGACGAGCAGGAGATGAATCCTCGCTCGGGTAGTGTCTATGTACGTGGTAAAGGTTTCAGGGATCGGGAACTACCACTAAATGCAGATGCCCGATATGCGTTAGAGGGTTACCTGGCTGGTTGGGAGGATTCGAATCCTTACGTGTTCACTTCTGAGAGATCCGCAAAAATGTCTGTTTGGGGACAACACATTGTTGAAAAGTATCGAAAGCGTACTGGAATTAAGGATTTGAGCTGTCGTAGCCTGCGGCATACTTTTGGCCATGAATTGCTTACGGAAATAAAGGATCTACAAAAAGTGGCCATGTTGATGGGACACTTCAAGGAAAACGGAGATCCCAATATAGCCATGGCGATGATCTATACGACACCGGGCAAAGAGGATCTGGAGGCTGCGGTGGAGTCGATCAGCTGGACTTAATGAATTATAAGTAGGAGTTGGATTGCTATGGTTTCAGTTACCCAGAGAGTAAGCAAAGTTAAACAACCTAGAGGAGGCTACATACGACCCAGAGACTTTGAGGAGATAGTGTTGAGTGATGGGATTGAGCTTCACCCAGAAGAAAACCTTCACGCAAATTTAGTGGGAATGGCTGTCGATTATTTGACCAGATACTTGTCCGGGTCTTCTGCAGAGGAAGCCTTCGAGATATCTTTGAGCGGTTCGTTTCTGGTAGGAGAAGATGCTTTGGCAAGATCTCTTGTACAAGAGGTTAATGGTTTAGATGACCAGTCTATACGCAATGCCTGTAAACTTGTAGGATACGATGTATGCGTTCGTGCTGGCACAGCCATGTATAAACCTGTTGAAGAGATTTGTGCTGACGATGAAACGGTGAGTAATATTCGTACAATGGTAAGTAGAAGTCTTGCTTTTTGGGAAGAGTTTGGACCAATTGTTAAAGATAGCTTTACGTTCGAATTTGGATACACTGAAGAGGTGAGTACGGGGGATGGAGATTATCTGACAGAGGACACTTTGTGGGACTTCAAACTATCTAAGAATGGACCAACCAATAAGCACACCTTACAGCTTTTGATGTACTATATTTTGGGCCTCCGCTCTATTCATAAGGAGCTTCAGAAGGTACGTCGTTTAGGAATTTACAACCCTAGACTTAATATCGTTTACCTGCTAGAGGTGGAAAAGATCTCTCCAGAAGTGGTGGAAGCTGTAACTAAGGATGTTTTGGTAGCAATTTAGATTTATACGACTCCTGGTGCCGAGGGTCTGGAGGCTACGTTGGAGTCTGATACACCGTTATGTTCTAATACATTCCTCTGAGTAATGTGGTGAGGCTATATATCCGAAGCGTTTTATATAAACGATGTATGGCTTCTGCAGGTGACCCGGCTCAGCGACCAGCTGCAGCTTGTCGTTCTGATCGATGCGCTGAAGAATCAGGGTACCGGGTCCGAACTGGGAGGAAGTAGTTTGATTAAGCTGACTGATCAAAACGGATGAAATGAGGAACTAGGAGGAGAAGTATTTTGAGTGGGAAAAACATTTATTTTTGAACCAGTGTTATTAAAAAAATTCAATGAACAGCGTACCTTGAAAACTTATCGTCAACCAGATGAAGTGAATGATCGAATGATTTGTGGAGATTGTGGCCAGGAAGTACGCCTGGGGATTTCTGATCATTGTCCTCCTTGTGGTGAAATACTTCCAGATCTGCGAGAATTGGACGATCAAGAAGATAAATGATTGGGAATCGTGTGGGAATTTGTTTTATGATTTGGAAAACAAGGAGGATTTAACTATGACGACTGAAGCAAAAATTCGTGAGTATACTGTGGGACTTAACTCCGAAAAGATAGGCTGGTGTATTTATGATCCAAAGGATCGTAGCATTGAAAGTCAAGATAACCATCTTGTAACGGATGGCCGCAACATTATGGAGGCACAGCATGCCAGTATACCTGGTACGGGGATAAATAGTTGGAGGATCAATAATTCCTTGATTAATTCGGTTACTCACTGGGCATCAATCAATAATAGGAATGTACCTGGATGAGTGAAGACTTCAATATGAGACTGTCTCACATTTACTAGAGTAGACATTATTTGAAATGTAAGGGTAGTATGTTATAGAAATGAGCCGCTTATGATGACAATATTGTTTGGCAGCACGACTAGGCTAAGGGATATACTTATGGAATTAGTACCTGTAAATTTATTAATCTCAAGAGTCGAAAATTAAGGAACTGGCGGTGATGGAAGCTGTGGATCATACCAAAATTTTTATTAAAAACTTAAGCGCAGGAGAGCTTCAACAATTAGCATATGACCTGTTGCCACAATTGTATAACGGCTGGCAAGGGTTACAAATGAGTGGAGGAGTGGAGGGAACATTTAAAACAAGAAAAGGTACTCCGGACGCTTGGTGCGATCGTGAAGATGGAACACTGGTTTATATACAGGCAACCGCTGATCCTTCAAAAGGGAAAATCTATGAAGACCTAGAGAAAAGTATAGAAAAATTAAAAAGTATCAAAAAGAACAAAGATGCATTATGCATTGCTTTTCTTAGTTTTGATCCACAGAGTGATGAGATTGAGAAGTGTAAAAAATATGCTGAAGATAACGAGTGTGGTTTTGATTATTTCTCTAACTCCAATATTTCTGGACTGTTAGATAAAAACTATCGAGAGCTAAGAGAAAAATATTTAAACCTAAAATCATATTCTGAATCCTACGATGATGATTACTTTTCCATCGATCCCATATTAATTGAAAAGATCATGATAAAAAATAATTCAGATTACAATTTCGATGAAAAATATATACGCAATACGTTCGACGCATTAAATGATATTGCTGAAGATAGTAGATTCGTTATTTTTCTAATTGTTAATAATTCTCACAGTAGTAATAGTTTAGATATAAACGGAATAAAAAATAAAGCTATTGAAGAAATAAAGGAAGTTAAGTTTAATGAAATCATTATTTCACTTGAGAAAAACAACTATATAAGGGATCACATGGTGTACGGGGCTGATTCGTTTGTTTCACTTGAAGATGGTTCTTTATACGATGGTGCTGATCATGTAGAGTATAGATTAAAACATGGAATCTGGTACTTAGATAAGAAAGGTGTTTTATTTGAGCAATTGCATCTTATATTAAACAACAGAAAATTATTTAAAAGAATATTGGTTAAACTAAAATCGGTTAGGCTTTCTGATTATTCCGATTATTCTAATTATGTTCGTAATAAGGATGGCTATATAGAGTTATTTCCTATACAAAAGAAAGCACATTGATTTAGATACGCCTCGTACCAGCTCAGCTGCAGGAAGGTTTAAATGAACGTGCTCGCATTGATTTGCACTGATGAACAGCAGGTGTGCCATTCCTGGCACGCCTGCGCAATTAACAGCAAAATAGGTATTTCTTCCTTCTGCCTATTTGCCTATATTATTTGACGAAATAAGAAGTATATGGTACAAATATATTACTACGATTCATTTGATTTACTCTGCCGCTACTGTTCGACAGAGTTGGAGAAGTACTGGTAAGGCATTCCGTGTATCAGTATATATAATAGGGCTTAATTTGCCATGGAGACTATAGACACCCAAATTTGGTGTCTTTTTGTGTTTCCATGCTTTTTTGTTTTTTTGGAATTAGGATACTTAATCAGAGTTAGTTATATTACTGGGACATTTATAGAGGAAGCGATAATTTTCTTGATTCTTCCAATAAGTTGCCCATCCTGGTAGCAGCTCAATTTCACGAAATTTAAGGGGGATCCATACATGAATAATATTATAGAACTATTGGTTATGTTTGAAGAAGAGAAAGCTGAGAAAAATGTTACTGCATATGTACCATCCCTGAGTCTTGGTGTGCAGGGAGACAGCATAGAAGAAGCACGTGCAATAGCTATCGAATTGATTGAACTTGAATTAGAAAGCAGGCAAAATAAATTGCCTGAAGAAACGGCAGTTATCGATTCGATAAAAGGAATCACAGGAGATGAATTCCTCGTGATGTTTGAGGTACAGGAAGAAGGATGTAGCGTAACAGCATATATTCCTGCTTTAAGGCTAGGTGTAAAAGGAACAAGCCTGTCTGCAGCTCGATCAAACGCTGAAGATTTGATCAACATAGAATCCAAGAATCGTGTGAATCAATTCTCTCGAGATTCAGTCACTATTGATAAATTAGGAATAAAAATAAAAGTTTCATAGTAATAAGAGTACATTAGAGAGGAGGATAATGTATGTCGAATTTCGATTGTATTCAAGACGATGAAAGTAATATGTGGTTAATACCTATGAATATTTGCAGTTTAGGTGGTTGTTACTTCAACTTTTTGGAGTTAGATACAGAGGTTGAAGCTAGAGATAAGGCTAAAGAATTAACGGATCAAGGCAAGAAAATGACAGACAGTACTCCTTGCGATAGTTGTTATAACGATCATATGCAAAGTTGTGAGTAATATAATCTATCACAATCCACCATTCAGGAAAATACGGTCATATTGTTAACTCATCAAGTGAATATTACACCGACTGATAAAGTATAAGCGGAAGCACAGTTTCATGCCCTTCAGGTATGAGGTGGTGCTTTTTTACTTCATTATAATGGGCACACGGAAATATTGTTTAATTCATTTTGAGAATCTTAGCATACAATCTACATAAGAGGATATAATAGTATTATAAAAGCTGCTTCGCTCAAAAGGGCCATCTCAATGAGGTGACCCTCTTGGTTATTTTACGATTAATAGTCTTGTATAGTTTGCAAAAAGTCATGATATACTTTAACAACAACCCAATTATTTAGCCAACAAATCATGTCCATTTATTTTCAAATAACCGAATCAGAGACCATTATACATCGTATGATCAACTATAGAAGGATTAGGAGTGACAAGTTATTTCTGCGTACTATATTATGTGAATGTATATATATAATTTTATTTTTATAAATGCTAGATGAACGAGACAAATAGGAGGAAAAATATCGTGCACTCTAAAATACTAGTTGATGCAACTGATCTAGTCAAATGGGCAGATAGACGCGACTCGCAAGCTTTACTCCCTATGCTCATTAGAAATTTAATACTCTCTAGCAGCGATAATATTGATAAGATTAGTTTTGCTGCTGGTGAAGGAGTAAGCCTTGGAGGTTGGGATGGAGTTACTGTGGCTCAGGATGGTGATAGTTTTCTTCCAAAAGGTACAACGGTCTGGGAAATGGGTGTAAGTAGAGGCGTTAAAGTGAAAGCGGACACTGATTACGAGAAACGAAGTACGGATCCTTTATTTATGAGTCCCAATGAAACAACGTATATCTTTATTACATTAAGGAGATGGAGGGATAAAGATAAATGGACAGAAGGAAGGAAGAAAGAAGGGATCTGGAAGGATATACAAGTATATGATGCTGATGATCTCGAAACTTGGTTAAGCCAAAATCCCACTGTTCATGTCTGGTTATCTATGCATTTAGGTAAGCACCCTCAAAATTGTATTGACTTAAGTAATTATTGGATTGATTGGTCCGAAGAAACTCAGCCGACGATCCCACCAGAAATGGTACTAGCTGGCCGCGAGAGTATTAAAGAAGAAATATCAGAATGGCTTAGAAATGCAAATTCTCCACTAACGATACAAGCAGAAACACGTGATGAAGCTATAGCTGTATTTGCTGCATCGATTAGTTTGCTTTCCCCATTAGATAGGGACTTTAACTTATCAAAAGCAATAGTAGTGAATAATTCAGAAGCTTGGACCTATTTGTCATCATCTCAAAATAATTTAATACTGATTCCCTCATTTGATTCTGAAGGTTTGAGTCGTGCCATTAGGAATGGGCATCACGTTATGATACCTTTGGGTCGATCAGATAGTACAACGAAGGACACTAAACAGATACCCCGTCTTTCACGTGAAAGAGTGACCTCCATTCTTATTGACAAGGGCTTAAATGAACAACTCTCACGTGAACTTGGACTTTTAGCTCGAAGAGGACTTACTACATTTCGTAGACGGACTGCGCTCAGTCCAGAGATTAGGCAGCCTTTATGGGCTCTGCCAGGTGAAGCGCGATCTTTGGTTCCACTTTTATTAGCAGGTGGTTGGAGTGATACTAAAGATGGTGATCAAGAGAGTCTTAATGAGTTAGCACAATGTTCATACGATAAGCTTAATGAACTTCTATTTCGATGGGAAAACGAATCAGACCCTCCTATACGTCGTATAAATCACGCCTGGTATATAATTTCAAAAGAGGACGCCTGGTCTCTCTTGAGAAGATATGTTACCTTGGCAGATTTGGAAAAGTTCAGATCGGTTGCTCTCAAGGTTCTTGGTGCAACTGACCCTAAATTAGAACTACCTTTTGAGAAACAGTGGATGGCGGAGGTGCTCGGTTATACCTCTAATTATTCAGGGATTTTCATCAGAAACATTGCGGATACACTAGCATTCATGGGATCAAAGGAAGATTGGGCTAGTCCTGCTTTATCATTAAGAGTTCATGCCTCTAATATAATATATGAATTATTCAGTAGTTCAAAGGGTAATTTTCAAGTGTGGTCTTCATTATGCTCTGTTCTACCGCTTCTTGCGGAGGCAGCACCAGATCAATTTCTTCAAGCGCTTGAAGGAGAAATTACGAATGAAGAGGTAATTTTAAAGCTTTTCAATGATCAACAAGACCCTATGTTTGTTTCATCACCACATACTGGTTTACTTTGGGCACTGGAGACAATTGCATGGAATCCTGAATACCTTAGGAGAGCCTCACTATTGTTAGCAAAGTTAGGTAGAATAGATCCTGGTGGAAAATTACAAAATAGGCCCATAAATAGTCTTCGCGAAATATTTTTAACATGGAATCCGCAAACTGCCGCTTCTATTGATCAACGTATTGATGTCCTAAGGATACTTGTACAAAGGGAGCCAGATGTAACTTGGGAGTTGTTATGTATATTGTTACCACAATATCATGGGATTTCACATAGTACAGCGAAACCAAAATGGAGAGATTGGGCCCCGGATCATAAGAGGAATATTATAAGATCAGAGTATAACAAAATGACTCATGAGCTTATACAGATTTTATTAACGGAAGTAGGGAACTCTGGGGTTCGTTGGAATCAAATCATTCAATCTTTACCCATGTTACCTCTCGAAGACCTAGAAGTTGTATTAAATGAACTTAATATTTTAGGCGATACAGACCTTAACGCGGAAGATAAGGCACTTATTTGGAATTCGCTCAGAAAAGAATTATCAAAACATCGTTCATTTCCTGATGCTGACTGGGCTCTTTCTAAGTGTGAAGTAGACCGATTAGAAGAGATCTTCGGAAAATTTGAACCAGTCGATACATCCGCTCTTTATAGTTGGTTATTTAGCAATTCGCCAGAGTTGCCAGAAGGTCGAGAAGGAGATTGGGAAGAGCGTGATCATAAGTTAAATCAAGTAAGAATAAATGCATTATCTAGTATTTATGCTAGAGGGGGAATTGAGGAAATAGTTTTTCTTTTAGATAATGTTGAGCAACCATATCAGCTTGGTACAGCGCTTGGAGAAATCCGATTGATAGTTAAAGAAGAGGATGAAATTCTTCAAAAATATCTAGCCTCTACCGATAACAATTATGCTCAATTCGCGCGTGGCTATATATTTGGTAGCACTAAATGTCTTGGGCCTAACTGGGTTTTTGAAAAGTTAGAAATTGCAAGCGATTGGGGAACAAATAAACAAGCAGAGATATTAATTTTCTTACCTGCTAATAAAAGCACTTGGAGCCTACTGGTTGAAATGGGTGATAATGTTGAAAGAAGGTACTGGTCAATAGTTTCTCCTTTATCTATAGAAGTAGAAGACTTGGAAACTGCCGTGGATATGTATTTGCACTTTGAACTTCCATTTTCTGCAATCGACTTATTAGCACTACGAAAATCCTGTGCCAAACCGAATCAAATTGTTGAAGCATTGACAAAATTGCTCGGTGTATCTAATATAGGCCATTTGCAATCACACTCGTCCCCGTACCAAATCTCTGAGTTGCTTAGTACACTTGAGAATTGCAAAGAAATTGACGATGGAATAATAGCATCCTTGGAATGGGCATATCTCCCTATACTCGAACGATTTAATCATGCTCCTAAGTTTCTTCATCGAGAATTGTCCCGTAATCCAGATTTTTTTGTTGAAGTACTATCACTTGTTTATAACGCAGAAGATGGGGAATCGAAAGAAGTTTCCTCGGAGGACCGTCGACGTGCATCTCAAGGTGAGGATCTTCTCAAATCATGGCGTACTTTACCAGGTTCAAGGGGGGATAACAGTATTAACAAACAAGAGTTATTAGATTGGGTAAGTAACTCGCTCCAAGCAACTTTAGATTCAGGTAGAGGTGAGTATGGAGCTATGTATATTGGAGAAGTCTTGAGTGCCTCTATTCTAGGAGAGGATGGCGGGTGGCCTCACGAAGCTGTTCGAGATGTCATAGAACAATTTAGCGATATTAATATTGAAAGTGCATTTACGAGAGAAGTGTACAACAGTAGGGATTTTGTGACTAAACAAGTATATGAAGGAGGTCTTCAGGAAATGAAATTGGCTGATAGATACAATGAATATGCAAGAATTTCAGGTGTGCGTTGGCCGAGAACAACTGCAATTCTTCGTTCTATTGCAGACAGATATATTAGAGAGGCTCAACATGAAGATATGAGTGCTGAATTAAGAGAAGATTTAGGTTAGCTTTAATTCAGTTATTAAATGTATAGAACAAGATTTTCTGAATTTTAATTTATAAATTGCTGTCAGTAGTAGTTGAAACTAACTTTACTTCTGAACAGCATTTTTTTCTGTGATATAATTGAGAAATCATAAGTTCCGATAATTTAAAGGTATTGGAACTTACGAGAGTTAACTTACTTACATTTTAAAAATACTTTACATAATAATATGTATGTTAACTAAGTTGAGTATGATTATCTTTATATTGATAATTTACACTTCTATGTATAATGCCCAATTTGCTTAATTAAATACATTTAAGTACTCAATATTACAAAAAAAGGAGTTGAGTCATACTACATGTATGAAAACTGGAAATCATCAGATTCCTTAATTGAAGAATATGAGAGTAGCGGATTGTACATGTCCATTGAATTAGGAATTAGAACGATTGATCCAAAGTCCATTATCGCTTTATCACGAATTCCGGTGGAATCACAATTAGAGAGTCTTCGAAATAAAGTCAATAAGCATGGGTGGAAGGATCCAACCCCCCGAGGGCTGCACCTTGTTCTTCTTCCGGACACTGCACATCACGTAGTTTGCAGTGGTGGTAACCACAGAGCAGTAATCAGTAATGAGTTGAAAATAGAGAAAATTCAGGCTAGTGTTTCTGCTTATTTAAATATCGATTTACTGTCTGAAGATGAGCTTCTTTATATAGAAGAGAAAGAAAAGGAAATTAGAAGAGTTTTTATGAATATTCGTCAAAAAACTGAATGTGAGATGAATACCTTACATGCACGGCTGATGGATTTGGAAGAAGAGGTTGATGAATTTAAGAAGAATCTATACTTCAAATATATTCAAAAGCAAGATGGGTTAAAGCAGTCCTAAATTGGAGGTGGTAGCAGTTGGTACTTATAAAATATGATTCTACTGACATAGAAAACCCCCAGTTAAACCTGGAGCTACTTTTAGAGCAGAGTAAACACTATATGTCCAAAGCAAAAGCGGACAACACAGTTATATCTTACAAAAGTGATTGGGCACATTTTAAGTCATGGTGTATCAAGTATGAGCAACCATACTTGCCAACCACCGATGAAGCTTACGGGTCCTATTTAACAAGTTTAGCTGCATCCGGGTATAAAGTTAGTACGATTCAACGTAGAATCTCCTCAATATCTCGAGCACATATAATGAAGAAACTAGAATCGCCTAATACTATTCATATCAAAACGATATGGTCCGGAATTAAAAGAATTCATGGTTCTGCAGAAGTAGGAAAGAATCCAATAACAGTTAACACATTAAAAGAGATATTACAGCATGTTCCGGAGAATAGAATGATAGGTTATCGCGATAGGGCTCTGCTATTAATCGGCTTTAGCGGGGCATACAGAAGGTCCGAATTAGTGAATTTTGATGTGAAGGACATCCGAACTACTCCTGAAGGGATGATTATGCGGATCGCAAAATCGAAAACAGACCAGGAGGGGAAAGGTGAATTCATTGGTATTCCATATGGTTCACGTTTAGAGACTTGTCCTGTCCGTAGTTATAATGAATGGATAAAACAATCAGGTATCACTGATGGAGCAATATTCAGACCTGTTAATAAACATAGCCATGTTTCAGAAAAGAGACTCTCAGACAAGGCCGTAGCACTGATAATTAAGAAGTATGTAGCTGCTGTAGGATTGGATCCAGCACTTTATGCCGGCCACAGTATACGTTCAGGTTTTGCTACCTCAGCTGCTATGCTTGGTAAAAGTGAAAGGTCGATAAAAGAACAAACACGTCATGCTTCAGATGCTATGGTTAGAAGATATATTCGGATGGGTTCCTTATTTACCGAGAATGCTGCTCAAAATATCGGTCTTTAGATAGATTGTAGTATTATGCTATGAATACTTGATATAATTTTATTAACAGGAGGAATCTAATGAGTGAGTATACGGTAGTGAAAACTGAAGATGGCTACACAGTTGATTTAGGAGATGGGAACCTTTACTGTAAGTAAAGATGAGTTAATTGATAGTATTGACTCCCCAGCACCGAAATTTCAATGGAAAAATGCATTGCAAAGCGTGAAAGCAAAATTTCAATTTCCTAAGCCGGTTCGAGCCCTGCTATTTC
The DNA here is from genome assembly GCF_057334655.1 of Paenibacillus sp. AGC31. Lineage (NCBI taxonomy): Bacteria > Bacillati > Bacillota > Bacilli > Caryophanales > Paenibacillaceae > Paenibacillus > Paenibacillus sp. AGC31. Next base: position 135,715 of record NZ_JBHFJH010000029.1, on the reverse strand, counting down.
TAAAAACAGAAGAAGAACGAATGAACTATCTCAGAAGTATGCCTACGCGATCTGTTGAGTCATTAACTACTGCCATAGCTTATGTTATTCTAAAGGGTAACGTACTTGAAAAAGCAGTTGAGATGGGAATTGCAATACCAGAGAAGGTGCAACTTTTTATAAATGAAATTGATGTTAAAGTTAGAAAGAGCGGGGAATTAACGGTTGCTGGTGTTAAGGCTGCTGTTCAAACGACAAAAAATATTATTGGTGCAGCTGCTGTTGTCCTGTTTGGTATAGTGCTTCTTACTAATCCTGCTTTAATGGTTGTATTGCTCCCACTTTTCTTAGCAACTGATGTCATAGGACTGTTTAAGGACTTTTCAGATAAAAAAGAGAAATAACATATCAAGCTGGTTTACTTAGATCTATATTCTATTCAGCTAAACCCTATATTGTTTGTAACTTAAAGAAAATTGAAGGGGAACGATCCTACATATGTTCAATGACAACAATACGCGGAGTACTGATAGTGAGAAAAGTACCGAAACAATGATGTATACACTTCATAGTGGGGTCACCGGAAACATAGAACTGAACAATGCTCAACAAAAGGAATGGTTCAAACACTATAAGGATGGTCGTAAATATATCACTACAGAAGGTGGATATATCAGAGGTTTAAATCCCAAACTTGTTTCTGTATTTAAAATTAAGAAGAATAGTGAGCATGGTAATACCTTAGAACCAAATAAAGAAGTAGTCGAAGAAACAAAAACATTTCCACAAAATGAATCAAAATTGGACGTAGTTGCTATAACTAAAGTCTCATACAAAGTTCAGTGTGTCTGCGGTGCCAGGTATGTATCTACTCTAAGAGATGATTTAACTAAATTGAACTGCAAATACTGTGGTAAATTACTATATCCGAATCGTTTACGTAACAAAGTAGATACTATCTATGGAAAAGCATGGATAACCACAAATCTACATTCATAAATACAGTGAAAAGATGTTCACAATATTTCCCTCTTAGATTTGAGATAACTTGGCTAAAAAATAAAGATGTTATACAATGTATTGTACGATAAATGGCAAACTTACTGAAAAGTGAGGACGCAAAGCCGAGGGTCTAATGTTCCTGTTGGAACTATGACAGCCTGGTTACCGAAGTTGAAAATCAATTGATTTAAACCGGTGGAATGGGCTTATCTCTTCAGAGAGGCCCTTTTTTATTGCAAAAAATCAGCTCCCCCTGTTCATTGGCGGCCGGGAGCTGATTGTTATAAGAACTTCCTACACTGCTGTTAATGGGAGAGTAGATTCCAATGCCATAGTAACAAATTTAGAAGAGAATCTCTTCACGTTCACTGACTTGTCCAATTCTAAGTTGATAAGTTCCTTTATACTTTCAAGGACTTCCGTCTCTGTATCTCCAACAACGCTCAACCGAAACTCTGGAGCGTATGCGCTGACGTTCTTAGAAGAATAGTCTTCTTCAACCAAAATCATTACTTCTCTGCTGTTCATATATTGCCCTCCGTGGATAGTGTGTGAATTTTTTTTGTAGTGAAAATGTACTACTTTTAGTACGATTATACCGCATGAATGGGTCGTTAGTATGATATGGCATATTTGGACGAAGGTTGGCCTTATATGGAGAAAAATTTGTCGAATAACAGCGAATTTAACAGTAATAGGGGGAAGTCCACGTGCCAAACAAAATATTGACCGCAATTATTGCTGAAGATAACATTGAAAATCGGGAACAAATGGTGGTTTACGCAAAAAGGATAGGGATTACCATTCTAAGTACCGTCGCGTCAGGCGAATGGCTAATTGACGATTGTATCCGTTACAAGCCAGATATTGTATTTTTAAAAAATGATCTTAACGGAACTCCGGGATTGATTGCATATGAAAGACTAATTGATTATGGAGTTAAACCCTATTTGATCATCATGGCTGATGAATTGAATACAGAGTTAATGCTAGCAGGGCTTCAGCTGAATTGCCTTGATTTTTTGAATAAACCTGTGAATTTAGTTCGTATGACTGAAGCCGTAGACAAGGTTAGAATGACATTGAATAGAGACCTGAGCATTACACATGGATCCCCTGGGAGAATCATTAGCCTGAAATCGAGTTACAAGACCATCTATGTGAACGAGCATAATCTTATTTATGCAAGTAAGCTTAAAGGTGAGCATCGGACTATCATTTATGCTGAAGGCAGTGAAGATGAGATCATATCTACCAGCTCACTCAAAGATATCATGAGTCAATGCTCAAGCAGCTTTTTTATGCCTAATCAGTCAAATATCATTAACATGAACTATGTGTCTAAAGTGTTTGCTAGTGAGAATACGATTGGGAATTATATCATCCTATTGCACAATGCTGTTGAAATTGACTTGCCAAGACGCAAACGCAAACTATTTGAAGAGGCCTACAGGCTCAGTAACAATGATTCGAATATTTTAAATATATCAAATGAAGATTAACACCTTATAGTGTGGACAGCTAATCATCAATGTATTTATTTGACCAGCTCATTAGCCTGGTCTATTTGCTTTTTATTTCAAATTTCATAGTACAATGTTTTGTTAGGGGTACCGCGTATGTTATAAAGATCAGTTCGTTGTCCTGCTAAATTTAAAAGAATCAGAAATTCCGCATAAAAGGCATTGACCTATGGTAGATTAATCCATAGTATTACTTATAAAGAGAAAAACTCATAAAAAATGGTTTATTATCTGTGGAGGTGGAATCTCACTTGGAATCAAATAATATAAAGACGATCCGAACAGAATTGCTACACTACATAGATCAGAATAAACTACTTATTTATCATTTTGCTGAGAAATCAGGAATTAATTCAGGTACCTTGAGTAGAATCATTAATGGATCGAAGCCTATACCGATCAGAACCCTGGACCAATTGACTTCAACTATGGGATTAGAAGAAGGGGCTTTCTATGACCTCTATGTTGAAGAGCTGATGCAGGATCCCTCAACGGATTGGAGAAGATTAAGACCATTCATTGCACGATGCGCGGAATTGAATAAACTCGCATGTGTTGAACAAGTTGTTGATTTGATGCTGGAAAAATCATATTATATCTCCTCGCTTTTTGAATTTGCAGAAATGTTATACGCAGAAGGGGATAAATCTGTTGCATTAATTATTTACAAGAAAGTCTCCGAGGGGGAGCGTTATCAACATGCAGAGAGACTGGCTATATGCCAATACAGAATTTTTAAGTCTACTTTAAATGATGACCAAGACCTAAATTTAGAGCGTGGCTTGATATTTGAACCGTTTGTTACAAGACTGAGTGAATCCGAACAGCTAGATGCACTAAAGGATCTTGCGAATCTGTATTTGTCACTTAGACGTTGGGATAAAGCAATGAGTCTTGGTAGCGAAATGGGGAGAATTGCGAAAATTCTGTATGAGCAAAATCATAATCGTAAGCGACAAGATAGAAGAGAAGTAACCCCACAAAAACCTCTCTTTGGCTATATTTTGTACTCTTACTTAATTCTTGGGGCTATTGCTGAAGAGAAACAAGATTACAATGAAGCATTGCAACATGTTGCAATGTACGAGAATCATGATTGGATTGTAGAAGGTGATGTAGCAGCTGAGCAAACAAAAAAACAATTTCTATTATGGGCTACTGCTAACAAAACTCTTTACAGGTTAATGTCAGGGGAAACTGATTTACTCGATGATTATGTGGAATCCCTTGCGACTAACGACAGTGAAATATTGCGTGCACTTTTTAAGATAGTTAAGGCTGCTCTGAGATATGACATGAACATCGATCATGTACTTGAACGGTTTGATGAAACAATCCAATCTCAGGTGGTTTCACAATGTAAAGTAGGATCGTATTCTTCACAGATTATCAATGACAGGTTTGTAATTTTCCTAGCCGACTTAGGGGAGTATTTCTCAAAGAGTTTACGCCCAAAGGTTGGAATTCTCTTTATACTAGATAGTTTAGCAATCTCTGCTAAGATCAAAAATGATGCTTGTATGGTAAGATGCTTCTGTTTATTTGATGAAATAAGGGATTCAGCAACAGAAGAGCATCTCCATAGGTACAAAGCAATTTTAAAGGAGGTTCAATTAAACAGATGAAAAGCCAATCAGTACTAGTTTCCGCATTTGTGGCTCTGGCAATCCTGTTATTCAGCCCATTAAACCAGGTATCAGCAAATACGGATGTTACTAAACCTGCTGTTCCCGTTTCTCTGAACACTATAGTAACTACCTCTTCACACGGTGAAGGTGGTTGGTAGAAGTTTAGTGGCCTACGTAAGTCTCCATTGTAATGGAGGCTTTTTATTTTGAATTTCTGTTCATGTGGTTAAGTCAATAATTTGAGCAGAAACCGATAGGATATATAATGAGGTGAATCATTATGATTAAAAATTCAGACATGAGCACTTTGGAACAAGAGAGAGAGTGCCTAAATAAATTAGTAAACGCATATGGGCTTGCACACCCTTTAGTCATAAAGCAATCCGAACGATTAGATGAAGTAATAAATCAGCACTATAAAAATTACATAAATCGCATCAATGAGAGTTAACTCGTCTTGTATCTGGTAGATTCCCTGAATTAGATTACATTATCTATCATCTGATAAGTCCAGCTAGATAGAAGTTATTGCTGCGTTCACCCCATCATTTAATGTTGGGGTATCTTTTTGATTGTTTGCATAGTCTAATTGTAGTAGAATTAGACCTATATTAATCATTAAGGGGGATTTAGAATGTTTACCGTAAATGATGTAATGGAATCAACAGGTCAAAGGAGAGGGACGGTCGATAATTTTCGTAGTGAGCTTCAAAAGTTGAATTTAATGAGCAATAATGAGCGTTTTGATAAAAAGGCACTCGAAACTTTTCGGAAGGCCATTCAATTTAAAGAGGAAAACGATTGCACCTGGATTCATGCAACTCACTGGGCAATTCAGATGGAGTATGCCGAAGAAATGAGCAGACCCTTCGAGTGGTCAACTAGTATACACTTAAAGTACTTAACTTACCTAAATGAGAATCACTTAGTAGATGTCAAGCATGTTGTAACAGATTTAATGTCCACAATAGACTTTTTTGCTGTCTTCCATGTTATCATTGATAATTTTAAAGATATGGGAACCAAACATAATATCTACAAAGCTAGTCAGCCCACGGATGGAAATGCTCTTGCTTTCAAATGCAAAGGTGATGATTTCTTCTATTATGTAGTGGGCAAGTACAATTACTACACTAAAGAAGAAGATGTACATGTATTTTATAATGACGGTTTGGTGTTCAATATTATGAAATGTCAGTACATAGGGGGAGGAAGAAAAGAATCAGAACGACTTAAAGACTTGGTGAAATCAGTTTACGAAAGCTACAACTCAAAAAAAACTGAGGAGAAGAACCTAAATGAATAAAATAAGAATGCAGCTTTTAGAATTTGCAGTGTTAATTACACTAATTATGTTTAGTGTTGCGACTTATTTTGCTTCTCTTGCTAATTATCTCGGTACCGCTATCCCTATCTTTATTATGATTGCCTTAGCAATTATTTATCCTTCGGTTGAGGTGATTATTTCGAGTAAAAAGTACGGACACGGAATATGGTACAATCGGTTATTTAATAATTTTGAGTTTCATATTGGATCCCTCACAGATTGGAATACGATAGCCATAAGAGTGGCCAGAATTCGAAGAATTGCTTTGAAGATGGATGTTAGTGTATTCTTCTATACTAATCATTACGACCAGCACCGGCTTGATGAACTTGCGAAAAGATTAAATGTTGCATTAGAGATCCGACCGGCGAATTGGCTACAAGCGCTATTCTATAGAGCAACTTGTTTTATTGTTACTTTCTATAAGGTAGAGGCATGGAAACGTAAAAAATATCCTGTTCTTCACTGTGTCATGAACCCTGGAAAAAGAAAGTTGCCCTTGAATGTATAAAGATTTTAAATGTATATCTTAAAGATGGAGGGTATATGGAAAACGTCAATGGAAATCTAGAAAGAGTTAGTCAATTCTCGAACACTTTGGGGTTATATGGTCTTCTTCTAGCTATAGTTATGTTTGTGGGTTACCGATTTGTTAAAAGTAAAGCCTATGAACGTATGATCGGACTATAGCTTAAGAAGATGAGAGTGAATGAAAAGAACGAATTAGAGAGAGCAATAGGGATACCCTTAATCGCTTTAATGTTGCTGGTGCTTTTTGGTTTAGCGGGAATTGTTGATTTATTACTCCAAAACTAATTGATGTAATTAGTGGATTGAGTGAAAGGTTCTATGGTTACTTAGAGGCATTTATACCAAACTACAATGAAGACTGGCTACTATAATATAGCGAGTCTTCTCATTAAAATTAGTATAGAAAGTGATTGCGTTCAAGAAATGTAACTGATCGTTCAGAATTAATTCACTATTAACCCAAGGTTGCATATACATTGTATATGTTATATAGTGGTGCTATAATTGCCATAACGTTATGAGTAACGTTACCCCTAGTAACGTTACATAAAGTCAGATTAAAGTAGTAGCAGTAGTGCCACTCTTTTTTACAGCTAGGTTTCCATGTCAAAGATGTCCTAGCAGTAATGCATTAAGAAAGTCAAAAAGGAGCGTTAACAGTTGGTAGCTGTTAATGCTTCTTTTTTTTACGAGAAGAAGACTTACTCGGCCAAAAGAATGTGCGAAGGGTATGAATAAATTTTATTGATGCTGTACCTAAATTCAACGCCGTTGTTAGAAATTCTGCTGCATAGGTAACCATAATTATAATTAAGATAATCTTACTAATGTCTGTCCCCTCCCTTCATAGAGGGCACCACAGCTGCTACTATCATACTGTAACCCAACATATGCTATTTTGTAAACAGGGCTTAGTAGATATACGTAGTAACAAAATACCTTACCTGACTCAAGTGCTATGGGAGAGTAAGAAGGCTATAAACGAAGGATTTTTAAAAAAATATAGAAAAATAAATCGTGTTTCTACGTAATTCATCAATAAACTTCCGAAGTTTGAACATACCATATGTAGTATCCGGTTTAACTAGAATAATTCAGATTAATATGCATTAACTTATGCTTACTTAATTACTGAGAGATAGTGATACCCCTGGTGTTAACCCCAGGGGTATCTTGCGTTTGTTGAATTTAGAATGTTTTTACTGTCCGGAGAATCGTCGCCAATTGAAGATATTTAATCGGTTTATAAAAAATTATTGGTTCAATAACTTTTCGAAATAGCCAGACTATAATAGTTGCTGCAAGTATAAGACTTAAAATAATCCCTATTGCAGTACTTAAATTAGAAGCAGCAAAAAGTTTATTCAATGAGATGTTCCATAATGGGAATAAAAAAGCTGTGAAAATGGCTACTGGCAACCATCGCAATTTGCGGAGGCTATCGCTTCGTTCTGTGTAGTAGGCAATAAGGTAATCAATGTAATTCTTATCCATCTTGCTATTATTATTTAAGTATTTATGAATAACACTACACTGGATAGAGAAGAGGACTTCTTTGTTGAAGTTTAAGATCCAGTACTTAACTAGAAAGGAGAGCTCGCGATATTCCTTTTTCACAAATAAATTTGAAGCAGTACCTGATCCAATAAGACCGACGAATCCTCCTAAGAACATGACTAAAAAAATTATACCCCAGTAACCGGGTGTCTCTTTATCAGTCCACCATGAGAAGATTAGGTTACCGAAGATTGATAAAATTAATAAACTTAAATTTATTACAGCAATCCATTCAAAAACCTTAGCTGTAGTACTCATGAGCATTTTACTTCTTGAATTCTCATTTAATAGAGAGTACAGATCTCGTTTAATAATCTGGTCTTGAACTGATTCATTTGACAGTATTTTTTCTGGTTTATTATTAATTTTTACTGGACGTATGTATCTTCCATACATGCTTAACATCAAATTCCTCCCTTAAACTATATATATCCATGGACAGATACTATTCGTAGTATCTGGGTGGTATCTTTGCCAGTACAATTTGTACAACTTTAATTAATGGTCTATTAATAGTTGTTGTTGTATATTAAAGGTAATATAGCATATAACTTAGGGGGTAAGGAATTGTCTTTTAAAACCTCACATTCTATCATGAAAAAGAAGGGACGCTGGAACAAAAAAGGGAAGGTTCCTTCGCGAGTATTTTCATGCCCAACTTGCTTTTCGAAGTACACTGAACCACCTCGCTCGTCAAGCAACAATAAGACCTACTGCTCCCAATGCCTGGTGAAAACAAATGAATTTGTAAATTTGAAACAGATTACCGTTTACAAATCAAAATAATAAATTCTTATAAAGATGTTAACTCACTTGTTATCAGAACACGGGTTAAATTAATGGAGGAAGGACAGGTAGATATGATAATGGGAACATGCCCTAAATGTGGAGGAGACTTGCAAGAAACAAGACAATCTACGGAAGTCCAAATTAATGAGCAGAAGAAGGTTAAGATGCCGGAGCTCTCTGCTCTTAAGTGTATATCGTGTAGTGATGTATATTTTACCCCTTCCGCGAATCAAGAGATGGAAAGGATACTAATGCGTGAAATTCTAAATACGGAAATAGATGAACTGGAAAAAGAATGCCGATCCTGTAACAGCCAAGAACGGTATGAAGAACTTCTTATAGAAATTGAAAATCTTAGAAAACAACTGGAAGACATCATAGAGAACTCATTGTAATGGCTAAACAATCCAATATTCGTTCTACTGGATCTTATGAAAGCCTGGTTCGGGTGTGGTCCTTTAGATAGTAAAAAAGGGTACCTAACGTGGGGGCCAGGCTCAACGTTTCCTAGTTAAGATTGACCTTGGAGTTGTTTGTCTTTTATTGAGCCTGAGAGATGTTGCAATCTTATAGCCAAGATAATGTATGGAAGCTTCAGTATGCCCAAAATTCATGAATAAACTTTAAATCTTTAATCAGGAGCGGATTTATAAATTGAAATCGATAATTATAACTATAGGGATAGGCTATTTTTATATAGTCATTTCTATTATGAGATGGATCATTGAGGTTCCAACATTGTTTATTGCATTACTATCCATAGCTGCAGCATTATTTACCTTAGCGGATTATTACAGCGATGTGAAAAACAATGAAAAGTGGGCCACTAACACATTTGTTAGCGGTCTGGTTTTTCTTATCGCATCTCTCGTCTCTTTATTACTAATCCCTGTACTCAACAATCTAACAGGGTTTTGGATTGTGCAAAGAGCTGGAGATTGGGCTACACTATTTGGCCTTGGCATCGTTGTTATCACAATCGGATATAAAGAAATGGCAAAAACTAAATTAGTTGAACCTATCAAAGTGCAGGAAGAACAAGACTCCCCAATTGTTATTGTCAAAAAAATGAATGAAATTGAGTACAACACGATGATGGAATTGAATGACGTCATTACTCAATTAAAAAAAATAGATCCTCATGTCTTCGGGAATGGTAAGGTTTACAATGGCTGGTCGGTATTCTACGATATTCTGGTAGACTTTTATAATGCAGGAGGCCCTTTTTATGACGGTTTAAATCGGCAGTTATTTTTTGAATTCTTAGAGTCGTTGGATAGTACTACAGAAATTATAGTGAATCTTGCTGACCCTGATTTTGATGATGATCTCGATTTAGGTGATATCGTCTTATGGGGTACGAGCTACGAGGTTTACTCACAGTCTTCTATTAAATATATTGAAGGACCGACTGTTCAGGATGTCGTTGAAAATTTGGGTGAAACACTTGAGCGGTGGAAATCTCTTAAAGATAACATTACGAAACAGTATGAACAAACTCGAGTATAATGACAAACCCTGCTCTGGATGTAGATTTTGGAGAATCTTGAAGACGAAATCAAGCCCTCAAGCGAATGCCGTTGTTTATTATCTTATCTTTAAAGTGAGGGGGACTGTAGAATTACGATTAGAGTTTAGGACTTAAATGTAATCATGATGCGCCGGAATTACCATACATTGAACTAGTCGCTTACCAAAAAAGAGTACGTTGGAAAGGAGTGGAATGATTTGCAAATTGCCAATTACGAGAATACTCTAATCTCTCTGTTTGACGAATTCAATAAGTATCCCCGGAAAGATCTGGCTATCACAGAGATCAGGAAAAAGGGGAGAAAAGATGGTTTTAGATGTCCTTTCTGTGATGAATATCTCATACTTCGTGCGGGGAACATGAATGAACCTCATTTTGCACATAAACAGGGGAAGTCCTGTACAGTTGCCCGTTCATATGAACAATACGAGCAGCAAGTGAAGAGAGAATCAGCTCAGCACTCGGTAATACGGGACGTCATCTACGATGACTTGAGAACGCAGGAGAGATATAAACCTGATCTTAAAGTGGAGCATGGCTATAAAGCGAAAGCTGAAGGAGGTTGGAAGGTTGTCCCTGATATCATCGTAAAAAAGGGCAACTATGAGTTCGGTATATCAGTCCTGACCAATGTATATCAGAAGGGTGATGAGTCACTCGTAAAGATAATTCGAAAAAGGAATCAATATTTCGATGAGAAAGGCTTAAATAATATCTGGTTTATAGAGGATCAAGAGCTGAGTTTAGATTTATCGTATAGAGTTTTGTTTCTTTGGGAATCTGAGACCCTTCTTAGTACCAAAACAGATTGGGATCACAAATGGGATAAACTACTGAATAATCTATCTGGTAACGATACTTACTCGATATCAGAGGTTTTTAATTATAATGAGAAACAGATTCTCCATAATGATGTCCGCAGCTTGTACTATGTTCATTCTACGTCTGATGGAATATCGTTTTCTGTTCATCGAATCATCTTTGATGAACTTGAGCCCCCATACCGAGCTTTTGCTGTAACTACGGGGTACAAGATGCAACTTACTGAAGCTTTGGTAATCCAGGATTACCTTCAGTTATCTAATGATGATTTCGAAAATCGGCAAATGGATATTTTTAGATCAGATTTTGCTAAGGGGGTAGATCGCCTCACGCAAATTGATGAAGGAAGAACAGAGGACACCCATGCATTGAATGATGTTGAAATACCATTACCACAAATTGTGAGACAGAACAAACCTCAAAAGGATCTTCCCGTGATCTATTGGGATGATGGGACAGTTACATACCTCATCGAAAGGCTTAAACGAAAGTACATCTCTGTAGAGGATGCCGCCTTACTGGCGCAATATTTGAGACATAACAGGGAGCTGGTTATTTTTAAGGGATGGGACCTTCGTGATATTAAGAAAATGGCTTTTGAAGCACTGGGTAAAATATCGGATCCCAATGTGAGAATACATCTTATTGAGATTGTAGATTTATAGTTTGTTATAATGAATAGACGTAGTTCAAACAATTATAGTATGGAAGGGCGGTTAACGATGAAGGAAACATTCAAGGTTGGCAGTACATACGATTGTGTTGTAAATGGACAGATTTGGGCGTTTACTGTAGTCGAAGTAGATGAAGAAAATAAGGGAAACCTTTGGATTACCTGGAGTGCCGGTTGGAGTAACGGTATTACTGGTGAGGAAGAAGATGAAGAATGTCATTCTATTGATGAATTGTTCAAAAAGGTTGAAGATCATAAAAATAATGTGGCTGCAGGAATTATCTATCCACGAGGAGATAGCGAAGAAGCACAATTTAATGGATTAACTGAGTTAATATCAAAGCCGAGATACTATTTTGGGCAAATGGAAGTTCCACGGGCTTTTGTACTTACAGACCATTTTTCACCTGAAGGGTACAGACCGGACAGAGAGTATCTAGAATTCGTTTTTGATCCCGAAAGCTCCCTGTTAAGAGTGGCAAGTCCAGATCCTGCGGCAGACGTTCCTAGCTGGGTAATTGAACGGTTTGATGTATCTGGTGTTACTAGGGTGAAACCCGAAACACGTACTGAGAAGGTAGTTTATCTTCTTAAGATTAACAACGTAAAGGATGTTGTTTAAGAAGATTGCGTTTAGGAAAACAACATGACTAAGTAGTTAATGGTATATATAATGAGTTTAAAATTATAGAGAACACAGGGCTTAGAGTTAAACTTTTAGGGAATTGTGATGCAGGGGTAAATCACGTAAGGAACCCAAAAGGATAGCCACAGCCGTCCTTTTGTATATGTCTGAGAGATTGGTTGTGGACGAATTTGGGATATAGTTTTCGGAGAAATTATTAGATATATTAAGGAGGCCTTGCAAAATAAATTAAGTGAAAAGAGCAACAATACTATCTTGTATTTCATCACCAGTATAATGAGTGTTGTCATTGATGAATTCAACAACTTCCTCAAATTTTAATGCAACATTAAGAGGAGAATTGTCAGCAAGAGAATTGTCATCTTTTTCTGATCTGTTCTTTGGATCGGAATTTTTTGAAATGAATACTCGGTTTTCCCTCAATACTTCAACGGATAAAACATCAGAACATATATAGCGTAGTGTAACTGTAAAATTTTCATTTAAGTTATTTTTAAGAGTAATGGTTTCTATACACATTTATCTAAATCTCCTTTAGATTAAAAAGTTACAAAATATAGATAGTCAAACACAATTCCTTGTATTGTATCATAGGAATTAGATCACAGTGTATATTCTCTTGGTATTTCACCGCTAAAATATGGTAAAGTTATTTCATACATACTAAGGGGGGAATGAAATGTCTATTGCTTCAAAAATTTTAAAAGACATACGAGATAATGTAATTATATATGAAAGAAATTTTGGCTTTGCAGAACTTAAAGCAAACATTATATCTGGTTTGAAAAATCAGATACAAGACAGTTCGGTTAAACACCAACTACAGGAAGCGGAAGCTTACAAAGATGAATATGAAAAAAATGCAGAGGATAGTTACCGAGAAGCACTTCGTTTGTTTGACAATTACAAGGATGATTTTGAATCTGAAGAATTGAAGGAAGCGGAAGAGTTAATCAATAGGTTAAAAGAGTAGGACTTGGTATTTGTTTATGAATCTTATTTACTTTCTTTACAGTTAGTGTCGAAGGATAAGTACATAGTCTAACTGAAGTCGCTAATTTAGCGGCTTTGTTATTTTATCGGTACAAGTTTGTGTCTCGAGCCAAGTACCTGAACTTATTCCGATTACCGGAATGGACTAGAACAACGTCCGATTTCCGATTAGATGAATATCTCTAAATAAAAGATGATGTAATTAAAATCTCAACAAGCAACATAATAGCCCCAACTAACTGCGCCTGAAGCTTTCTTGCTGAGGCAGAAAATTCAGGAGAAATAGGCGAAGGCTTTACAGTCGCAGCAAGATTCGTAAAAAAGGAAAGATGAGGGGAGACACAATGAACGTAAGCAAACGCAGCAAGAACGACTTGCCAAATCGGGGGATCAGCCGAAGATCGGGGCGCAGGTGGGCCTCCTGTCTGCTCGCCTCGGTCTTGGCCCTAACGGTCATCGTACCGGTTTATCCGGCAGAACGCGCATCGGCGGCATCGGCTAGGATGGATTCGCAAGGAGGGTACTCGCAGGATCAGCTCGATGGATTGGCTTATCTGAACGAGATTCGGGCAAGGGTAGGCGTAGGCCCGTTGGAGCTGGATGCGAGATTGACGCAGGCGTCGCAGGCGCACGCGGCTTATTACAATACCACTCAGTTCGAAGGATTGTCAGCGCATCGGGAGGAGCCCGGTACGGCAGGGTTTACAGGAGCGACGCCTGGAGACCGGGGCAAAGCAGCAGGATGGCCAAACATTTCGGTAGCTGAAGTCATGTCTTTTGAAAAAGAAACGACAAGGGAAGCGATTGATTCCTGGCTAAGCACCGCTTATCATCGCAAGATTATATTGGACGGCCAGTATACATCGGTCGGCATCGGGTTGCAAGGTGGTACTGCGGTCATGAACCCGGCTTACGTGAAAATCCAGAAGAAAGACCCGGAAGCCAATGTGTATCCATATGACGGCATGAAAGGAGCCAACATTGGATTCTATGGATTGGAGATTCCAAATCCGCTTGACCGCTTCGGTGTTGAACACTCAGGTGGCATCATCTCGGCTACGGCAGGCCTCGGCATCGACTCGTTCGAAGCGAGCATCGTGGACTCGCAAGGGCAAGAAGTTCCGTACTACAGCGAACTGCAAGGCGATACGGTGTTCTTGTTTCCCAAGGATGTGCTAGACGGGTACAGCGTCTATACGGTGAAGCTCGATTATACGCTTTATAAAGAGTCGGAACTTCGCAGCAAGACCTGGTCGTTCACGACTGGCAAAGGACGCACGATTCATGGCTTATCCGCCCAATATGATGAATTTATGCTGAATCCGGGAAGCAAGCTGCCGATCAAGATCGTTGCCTCTTACGGCGATGGCACATATGGAACCCCGAAAACGCCGATTGCCTACTCCAGCAGTTCCTCTGTCGGTTTGAAAGTTTCCGCAGACGGAATGCTCGAAGGGGTTAAGCCTGGCACTTACAAGGTGACGTTCAGCTCCGGGGCAGTACGTGGCACGGTGCCGGTACGAGTTTTCGAACGTCTCAAGAGTAAGATCTATCCAGCAACTAATCCGGCCAAGGTGAAAGATATCGCTGGACGCTCTGATCAAGTAGCGATCGAGTGGGCGCTTCGTTCGGGCGTCGCCGGAGCGGATGCAAAGGGCAAATTCCACCCAGAAGATCCCGTGAGCGAAGAACAGTTTCTTATCATGCTGCTGCGCACCTACAAAGTCGATGACGAATCGTACGCTTCCAAAAAGAAGAAGCACTTGGCGGAAGGCGCCTATAACGTGGCGAAAGCCCGCAACCTGTTGTTGTTCAGTGCACGTCCGGGAAAAAGCGACTTTCGGGACAAGCCAATTAACCGCAATCGAGTGGCTGGACTGATCGCGTCAGCAGACGGCGTAAACTTCGATTTTCCGAATGCGGAAAAATACGTGCTGGCTCGTGATTATATGCGCGGAACCAAAGGTAACCAAGTCTGGACGTTCGGTTCCAACGATATCGTTACTCGGGCACAGGCAGCGGTGATCTTGATGCAATTGCAGTCCCGCATGAAGTATTTGGTCGGCGCACCTAAAACGATTACGTCTGAGAAGAAGCTACCTGAACGTCCTTTTCCTGAAGTATATAAGAAACCGGTGCTTGGCAATAAGATGTTAATTGCTGAATTCCGTGAGGAAGGTACGCTGCAGGTGGAGGGACAATTCGCGGAACAGGCGAACAAGAAGCTGGAGATCCAAATCAATCAACACCAGAATAATAGGCGAAGCGGGGAGATACTAGATAAAATTTCAGTGCAGACCGATTCATTGGGGCGATTCTCAATTTCGTCCACAGGTACTTATGGAGATGCTATCCTGGATGTGAACCTGAGAACGGAAGAAGTCATCTATTACATTGGGGTCAAAAGAGGCACAATGAACGCGTCCGAGTATTCAAGTTAAGAAAATAAAGCCCTACGAGCGCATTCGCAAACTAACATTAAAACACGAAGAAGCCTCCGACTTGGATCGGAGGCTTCTTCGTGTCGAGAAAGTCCGACTTGGAGCAAAAGTCAAAGATAGTATTAGGATTTGGTGTGTAGGTAAGAAGAAACCCTGATATGTAAGGTCATTACTCATCCAAATTTAATTAATTCTTTGATTTATTCAATTTTTGTAACAGGCCTTGCATTGGTTTGCTTAGAGAACGTCGAATTAAAAGAAATCAATAATAAATTTAAAGTATGTATGAGAAACGATACTGTTGGGTAACATAATTACAAATACCGATAACTGTTTGAGAGTCGCTATTTAAGTGGATTTTTTTATCGGTACAAGTTCTTATCCCGAGCCAAAGACAAAAACAGAATGATGTATGGGCATAGATAGGTTTTTGACTTGTTACTTTTGTTATGATATTATCTTAGCAAGCAATTAAAGTACCTATGGAATAAGGTACTGAATCACGATATTTAGCGCAGGATATAGAGACCTGACGATAATATCGTTTTTTTATGTTTAGACATGTGCACAAAAGCCGTATTTTGACTAATAGTCTGTAGACTTAAATACGCCGAATCTCGTCTTCTGAGATCGGCGCTTTTTGCTGTTAGCATTACACTCACTCTTTACTTGTCTACGTTTTTCTGCTCTTTTTATGGTATTATTGTAACACATTATTTGATTAATTATACATCTCAGATAAAAAAATCATTCGACCGTCCCCGATCGAGCAAAGTTCTAGGAACGGCCATTATCAAATCTGTTAGTATTTTTCAAGTTCTGTCTTTAAATCCTCAATCAGTATATCGACTTCTAATACAGCAGAATCAGCATTATTTAAGAATATTGAAGGTTTAAAACCCTCTTTTTTTAAATTGGGTAGAAACTCGTCTATGAACTCGTACAAATCCATACTTTTACTTGAGTAAATTTCCCAACCATCAGTTGCACAGTATTCCGCGAATTCTTTCTTAGGCCAAAATGGAAGTAATTTATTACCTTCATCATCTTCAGTAACTGACCAACCATTCTCATAAAGGCCCCACACTTCTTCTGAATCTACTACTCTTTTGATGAAGTATTCATAACGAATATTTGCAGGGAGATTGATGACAGATTCAAATTCTTTCTGATTCATATTTCCTCCTAATGATGTTTTATCTTATTTTTCCATTATTATCGTATCTATGTTGTGTCTTATGGTTTTTTGTAATATTTAAAACACTGTGTTCGTAACCGTAACCCTTTCTTGCCTCGAAACCACGTTTGTGCTGCATTTGGTATCCCTGAGGGACTCTTACATTTTTGCGTTTTTTTCTTTTAATTTCATTTAGATCACGTTTGATTTCTCCTCGTAATGAAGTTGAAACCTTAGCATCATTTGCTATTTCTTTGAGTCTAGCTTGTTTTCCTGACCTCCCCGTCTTCTTTGCTGCTGCAGATGATGTTCCCTTTTTTATTGCTTTTACAGTTGCTTTTTTCGCAGCCTTCTTGACTCCTGTTTTGACAACTTCCTTAACGACAACTTTAACAACGAAAATAACTAAATAAATTATAAATGGGTTGTTTCCATTATCATCTACATATGCAACTGGATTATTTAGTCCGTAGCTGTATCCATTTCGATTCAGCGGGTTATCTAGATCCAAGTCTTGTTCCGAGTCCAACGAGATAAAGGAACCAAGCTGCGGATTGTAGTTTCTTGACATCAGGTAATACAATCCAGTTTCTGCATTGTATCTATAACTAGCATAACGGTATGGGTTTTCATCCGCAAGCGAGCCACTCTGATTTACAATATTCCCCCATGCGTCATATTCATACTGTGCTACTTCGTTACCAGCCTGATCTGTTAAACTGACGACATCTCCATGACCATTCAAATGGTAATAATAGGTCAATCCATCTTTAGTCATTGCTACCGGACTTCCACTATCATCCCATGTGTACTCTCGAAGTGTTTTATTATTTTCGTCCGTTTCATAGATGACTTCATCGCCATCGTAGAAGAAATTCACTGTTCCGGACTGACCAGTGGACTGAATACGTCTTCCATTCTCATCATAACTGTATTTTTGTATTCTCTGACCAGATTGATCTTGCACTTCAATTAATTGATCCAGTGCATCATATATATACGTTTGTTTACCATCGTTTACTAGGTTTCCATTATGGTCATACTGATAAGCTTGTCCATTAACATAAGTTAATTGATTGGCGTTATTATGCTCGTATACAGTGATTTGCTCCTGCCCATTGATGACAACTACTTTTTGTGTCCGATTACCTACATCGTCATACCTGTATTTAATCGTCGTCCCATCGGGTAGAGTTTCTTGTTCGAGTTGGTTAAGCGCATCGTACTCATAGGTTGTATCGCCTAATTCCGAATGAATTGTTTTTACATTCTCATTGGAGTCATACGTGTAGTCGTACTCCCGAATTACACTCCCTGTACTAGAGTAATCACCGTAAGTGCGCAACTGTTCCCCAGTATCGTAGTGAGCCTTGGTTACAATTCCGTTTGCCCGATCGGCTTGTTCCATTGCAGCCATATCATTGTACTGATAAGAAACGAGGTTTTGATTATCCTTGCTAATGCTTTTGACTTGATCTAACTCGGTGTAATCATAACTTACAGTAGACGAATGTGCACCGGTTGAATATGAGAGCTCCTGAAGTCCACTATTCGCATTATAGATATATGACTTTTGATGCCCTCTATCTACCTCTGTTTCAGGTAATCCATCAGGCTTATACGTAAAGGAACGAGCACCATTGTTTACATTGACCAGTAATCCATTTTCATCATATTCATAAGACCACTTTTGTTGCCCATCTATACTTATAGTTTTGAGTTGATCCAAAGCCGTGAATGTTGAAGAAATTGTGTTCCCATTAGGAGTCGTGGTCTCCATTAGGTTGCCATTTGAATCATATTTGTTATCTGTCACCTTGCCAATGGCATCTGTCTTTTTCATTAACTGATTTTGCCCATTGTACTCATACTGAACTACAGCCTGTTTTGGATTAATCATTTTAGTCAAGTTTCCGGCTGTATCATACTCATACGTTGTCTCTTTTTGCTTCGGATCAATTACAGTTTTCAAACGATTTAACTTATCATAATGGTAATCGGTACGATTGTTATTTCCGTCGGTATTTGCGATCATATTCCCAACCGTATCTGTTGTCACTGTTGTTGTGTTTCCTGCTGCATCTATTACCGATTTAATATCGTTACCTTTATCGTCGTAGCTGTAGGTTTCTATCGATTGGTCTGGATACGTCGTCTTTTTTAAGTTTCCATAGGTGTCATATTCATAACGCGTAACCTTTTGCTTGGCGTCAACAATGGTTTCCAAATCACCAGCTACGGTATACGAGTAATTAGTCACATTCTGTTTAGGGTCAATTTCTTTAGCAATGTGATTCAAATCATTGTACTCGTATGTTGTAACATTTCCGACTTCATCGGTTTGAGTCAGAACATTACCTTTACTATCATATGTCTGCTCAGCAACAGTTCCATCTGGGTTGGTTACTTTCTTGACATTGTAGTTTTCATCTAGGACATACTGGGTAATTTCACCTTTAGCATTTTCGATTTTCTCTGCCACGAAGTTAGCGTTCAGCGTATAGTTTGTCGTATGGCCATTTGCATTTGTTACGTCTGCTGTACGAGCGGCGCTGTCGTATTTGTACTGGGTTGCCGGCCGATCACTTGCATCTGTAACCGAAACCGTTGAAGGTTCCTGCACTTTAACCAAGTACTCTTGATCATAGGTAAAAGTGGTTAATCGATTATTCGGGTCAAAGATAGTTTTAATGTAATTGCCGCCATAACTAAACTGAGTTCGGCTGTAAGTACCATCCTCACTATACTGATCTACAGTGACTAGCTTTCCATTTTGGTACGTATAATCCGTCTTACGCCCTTCTAGCATGGCATAATCAACTAACCCATCTGAAGTATATTCAAATGTGATGGTACGGCCTGATGGGTCCTCTATACCCGTTATTGCTCCGTTCCCATTCCTTTTATACGTTATTCGGTTTCCATGCATATCTTGTTCATAACTGAGTTTGGCTTGAGTAATGCTTACTTGATCATCATTGGAGACCGTATCGAAATGCATCAGGTATCCATGTTTGTCTGTTAACTCATAACCGGTCGTGGCCCCTGCGCTACTTTTCACCTTTTTTAGTGTCAGATAATCGCCCGCTGAAGGTGTATACGTATTGTTTGTTGCGTTATATTTGAATTCATAAGCAGATCCAGTGTGGTCTGTAAACAATACGTCTCCGGTTTTGTAAGCATCTACGATGGTTTCACCACCCGTATAATACCATCCGTAGCCAAACGGTGAAGACTCGCTAGATTTTGAATTATATGTCCGCATGAAGTCTACGGAGGTATCTCCTCTACCAGTTAAGGAATAATCATTAAACTGGATGATATTGTTCCCCGTGCCCAAATTGGTATAACTAGTTCCGTTAGCTATCGGATGACTATCATATGTCCAATAATCTTTTAGACCAAGTCGGCTAGCAGAGGTGTATGTCACGCTTAAAAGCGGCGTGTAATCCGGATTGGCCGTGTCATCACCGGATATAAACTTCTTGTAGCTGTTTGTTGTTTCTGAATTGCTTTTCAGCATAAACCCTTTGTTTGTTGTGGGGTCATTGATCCACTTTTCTAGCATATTGGCAGGCAAGGACCACTTATAGTTTGCTGAAAGTGATGTTAAAGGTCCGACAGCAGTTGTAGCGACTTGCGAAGCATTGAAATCTCCACCCTGTTTACTCCACAAGTTCGTAGTATCTGCATACATCCAGGATGCAGAGTATTCCGTCCAGGCTTTATTGACACTATTCAGTGTGATATCTACATTAGTATTATTTGAAACGGACGCTAACCAGAGATTCAAGTCAGCCGTTAACACCTTTGCCCCCTGTGGGATCGTCGATGTGTCAAACTGAATGAGAGAACGGATGACATTAGAGCTAGTAGCGTCTTTATATAGACCTACACCTAGTGTCGTGTCGGTTGCTCCAGTTTGTTTGGGAAAAGCACTACGTATATTGGTATCCGCTAAGCGGTATGTCGGTTGAAATTTAACAATGGTCGGATCGATGGTGACTGGGTATACACGGGACGCATCATTAAGCCATGCGAGACTGGGGATCACGTCAATGTTTAACTGTCCCTTTTTCTCTTTCAATTCATAGTGAATATCGTAGGAAAGAGATTCTTCAGGGTAAGCATTAACTCCCCCTACCTGCTGATAACCTTCGGGTATAAAAGAGTCATACATCAACGGTTTATCGATGATATATTCAATATCGCCAGTAGATGGGTTAATCAAGGATACGGAGCCATCCTGTTCCTGGCGATAATCCAGATTACCTAGAGTTAAGGCAAATGAGTAAATCACTGACTTCTTGCCTGTCGGCTTCTTGCTGAGTTTAAGCTCTTCTTTGAGTCTATCGTTTCCCAGGGTATAGATTAAATCAGTATCGGGATAAAGTCCCTTATACGTCATTACATTATTCTTAACAATCCCTGCAGCCTTTGTGCTAGAGATGCTTTGCGTAGTTTTTACCGTATTTGTTTCCGATATGGGGTTTAAACCAATGCTGAATTTATCCTCTTTGATCTCTACCAAATTATCAGAAACAGAATGTTTCTTGTTCATTTCTACTTTGAATTCATGATTATTATTGTAAGCCGTTTGACTCGTCGTATTTAAACGGTTATCAATAGGCTTCCACTCTTGATTTGAGGAATCTTGATAGTGAATGGGAGTTTCAGAAATTTGAGTTGTGTACGTTCCATTCTCATTTGCGAATGTCTTCGATTTCTCACTTCGAAGCGAAACGATCTCTTTTGGGGTGTTGTTGGACGACAAGTTAGAATCGTCGGAAATGTTGCTTTCTTGAAGCGTTGATCTTTCGGCAGAGGGGCTTCCCCAAGCAGTGGTATTATTGAGCGATGATGTAGAGATTAAGGAACCAGCAATAATTAAGCTAATTACCTTATTCCAAAATTTGTATTTCTTTTTCATGTTGTATCCCCTTGTCTATTTTTTTACAGCAAGAAGAGTTATACCATATTATTGGAATATTTTCTAAATGAAAAATTTCCCAAAGTTAACCTTTCCAACATATAATTATTGTATTGATTAGATATAGGTCTAATCGGAAATAGGAACATGTTCTTGTCCAATACGGCAATCGGTACAAGTTCTTGTCCTTGGCTCGGGACAAGAACTTGTACCGATAAAATAAAAAAGCCGCTAAAATAGCGACTTCAATGGGACCATGTTCTTGTCCCTCGACAAAAATTGATAATCATCTGGCTTGCTGAACACGAAACTGCATGTAATAAGCAACAATTATTCAGTGCTCTCACTCACTCACTTTCAAGCGGTCACGCAGAATTTTATCCCAGCCACTACTGAATCTTCTTCGTTTGAGTCATAATCAATTAAAGGTTTTCTCATCTTGGCTGCTATAGGCATTCAGGAATCCACCGTTTCTAGCGGATCATTGTATCATTTCCTACTGCTACCTATATTCTTCTAAGGCCATTCCTAAGAAACTTCCTGTATCAGATCTAAAAATAGTTGTTTCTCACATTACCAACTGAAGAACCGACTTTGTATCCGCGCATCTCTGACCTGTTTTCATCAGTTCATTAGCATCACGTACATAGACAAACCCTCGGCTATTTAGGTTCGTAAGTTCTATACCTAAGTGCAGGTTAGCTGATAACCGATTAAATACTTTTGTTGAACTAATGGAAATCGTTAGTTCTATGAGTTCAATGTACGCTCAATATGAGCGGTTTTTATTTTGACAAAAAAATCAAATGTGAGCTACTCCACCTACCCTCGTAAAAACCTTAGAAGACGTAATTTACTATAAACCATTGAACATAACGAACATGATCTTCATCAAGTATAGAAAACTTCTGAAAGTGGATAATGCATTAATAAAAAGCACCTTAGTTACCTGCTCTACATCGAAATGGTTATTGTGACAGAGTATGAATTATGGTACGATTTTCCTATTGAAAAAGAACATTAAAATAGGGTGAACTGACATGTTGATTAGACCAAGACTTAACGATTTTCATGATCTTCCATTTACACAAGAAGAAGTGGATTTCGCAATTCCATTTCTTGATGAAGATATTCCGTTATATTTAGATCCATTTTTACTGTGGAAATCACCATCAATGCAAGACAACGCTTTACACGCTATCATTTCGAATTCTTTCAATCATTTAGGCCATCTAATTAAGAAGAATAATGAAAAAGAAGCTACGGAGATATTAATTCGAGCGTCAGAATGTACTGAAGTTGGATTAGGTACTTCGGGTAATAAAAGTGGAATGAGAATCGGAGGGAAAACAGCAACTTCAATTTTATCGCTCTTCAATTCTGTTCCTCAGATCACAGAAGGCGGATTTACTCATTTTGAAGAAATTCAGCTTTATGTTAATCAGATTTCAAAAGATCGTGTGAGTGACATTGCCTGTAATTTTTTGAAGTCGTTTTTAATTGATTTCACGATCCAACAGTGTGAAAAGCATAAAATACCAATGGAGAAGACAAAAGTCCAGGATTTGTACAATCATAAAACATATCAGATCATTGAAGAAGTTACATACTTACCTATTAATCCAGAAACTAAAAAGCCGGTGCTACTTGTTCCAAAGCGATGGCTTCGCTATATTCCGTGGATTAACTATGAAGATTACTTTGATGGTTATTTCGTAAAAGAGGTTTGGCAAGATAAGGATAACATACCTTCTAGAGTTGAAATTTTGGAATACAACCGAAAAAATTATGATGTGGTTCAAAACTTTATCAAGATGAAAGAAAGAACATTTGAAGATTGCAAAAATGATCCACTTTTTAAATCGATACCGATTACATCAGCCAATAGAAAATTAAATGAAATTATAAAATTGCCATCAGGTAAAACCGATAACGCAGATAGAAAATATGAAGATCATGTTTGCCAGCTAATGGCTTCTGCACTTTACCCTCATTTGGATTTTGCTCAAGCGCAAAGCAGAACTGATTCCGGAGCTTTAATACGAGATTTGATTTTTTATAATAATCGTTCTTTTGATTTTTTAAAAGATATTATTGAATTCTCTACTGTAGCAGGAATGTTATCCGCCTCCCTAATATTATTTTATCTTCAATATTATTTACTATTAAGTGTCTTTTTATTAATTATATAAATCCTATTTTAAGGAATAATATTAAGTTGATACTTGCGCGGGATCTGCCCTTCTGACCTTACTTAGTCTCCACACTGCGAGATCATGGGCACAAGTTCTTGTTGGCTCGGGATTCAAACTTGTACCGATAAAATAAAAAAAGCCGCTAAATTAGCGACATCAATGGGAAAATATTTTTGTCCCTCTACTCTTGTAGTAAGCAACCATTATTATGTCCGATCACTCAAGCGGTCACACAGAATTTTATCCCAGCGCGCTTCTGGATCTTCTTTGTTAGGGTCATAAGCAATTGAAGGATCACTTTCCTTGCGATATTCTATATCCTGGCCGAAAGAGACATCCAATGAATCCTCCGTTTCTAGCGGGTCGTTGTATCCGTCTCCACCTGCTGCCTCATATTCTTCTACTGCCTATCCAAGAACCCCCAGCACAATGCTCGTTTCTGCACGCCAATAATTATTATCGTAAACCAGCCGCCCATTATCGCAAACAATAAGCAGCTCGTCATTGATCGTTTCGTAACCTTCTTGGTTTAATGCTAATGCCAGTTCACTTGAAAGTTCCATGGTGGTAAGGTTCCTCATTCCCGGTCAACTTCTTAGAATGATGTACGTAGTAGATCGATGTACTACTTTACTGCTCAATACTCAAGTATTGAGTCTTCATTATCTGATAAAAAATTTGCCTAAGAAACTTCCTGTATCAGATCTATATTATTGTTTCTCACATTACCAACTGAAGAATTGACTTTGTATGCCCGCATCTCTGACGCTGAGAAGGGTCTGAGAAGGCTTGTAACACTATTATTGTCCGTTTCTCTATTTAACCACTCGGATTCATCCTGTGGCCTAATTATGGCCGGCATTCGATTGTGGATTTCGGCCATTAGGCTGTTGGGTTCCGTAGTGATAATGGTGCACGTTGATAATTTCTTTCCGTCCGGATCCAACCAAGTGTCATACAGACCGGCAAGGGAGAATATAGAGCCATCTCTCATTAAGATTCGCATTGGTTGCTTTCCGGAGTCATCCTTCTTCCACTCATAAAAACCCGAACAGGGAATAACGCACCTCTTGGTACTGACCAGCCGCCTAAATGCAGGTTTCTCGTTTAGCGTCTCAGCACGTGCATTTATCATCTTAGATCCGATTTTGTCATCTTTAGCCCATGAAGGTACCAAGCCCCATCGGAGTGAACCTAAGCGATTACCATTACTGGTTGCAATGATTGACGGGATAAACTGCATAGGGGCAGCGTTATAATTTGGACGATAGTCAAAACCTTTAGTGTATGAAGCCAGGTATCGTTCCATTATGCTATCAATAGGATCAATAATTGTAAATCTGCCGCACATACGAATACACCTCACTATAAAATTCGTTATAGGTCCAGGTATGGAATTGTTATTCTCCCAGACTCCGCACCTCATTATGCTATAGTCAAATCAACTAGTTTCTCTATTATTGGTGATCTTAGTTTACCATCTTTGGTAAAGCACTGAAATCGAACTTGGCAGCTTACAACTGGCTCAAGATAAATCCAGTCCTTATTCTCATTTCTTACAAGCCTCTTGGCTTGAGAATGAAACTTAGACAGTATGTCTTTGTGTGGTGGGAATTCAAGTATCCCTACGTGTTTGCCATTCAATTGTAGCCCCCAGCCAAATGCTCCTTTTCGAGTTGCTGAGACCTGGCAAGTTACAAATTGATATGCCTTTATTTTTGTGATTACATCTTTTGGTCTTGCATTTAAATAATATGGTGCATCACTGTTGTATTGAACTATGCCCTCTAACCCCTGTTGTTTTACTCCTAAGAAGAGCTGGAGGCCATCATCATATAAAGGTGTTATGGATATTGTCTCAGATGGGTTTAACACCGTCTGAAGAAGTTCACGCCTCTTATCAAATGTCATCGTCGTTACCGACTGGCCATCAACCCACAAAACGTCCCATATCGGAAAGTGAGCTTTTAATGTTTTACAGATTGATTTGACGGCGGTAGACTTTTTCGTGTGAAAACGGGTCATTGCATCGTCCCACCAAATCTTCGGTGGCTGATCTGTAGGCTGAGTAACATCAAAAGCGATGCATTCTCCATCCAGGATGGCCGTTTTAACGGATAACTTTATTTCCTGAAGTTCCGGAAAGCGTTCAGTTACTTCAGTTCCATGTCTTGTATATGCACGTACACTACCATTATCGTAATGAATTAATATTCTAAATCCGTCCCACTTAATGCTGGACTTCCAATCTTTTTTAATCTCACCAGGTACTAATGGCTGTAATAACATTGGTTTTAATGGTTTATTTAGCATAAGCAAAAACCTCCGCCCTAACCTTAGCATGCGGAGTATAAGTCTATCTATATGAGATTGTTGGGATGAATGAGAATTATGTACAGTCATATGTCATAATCTATTCCGGGAATATTTTTGGTTGATCAAATTACGTTAGCCGGTTTAATCGTTGATCGAATTCTTTTCGAAGGTGTGGTCGGGTATATTCCAAATAGGCACGTGCAGTTTGAATCACAAACAGAAGATTCTATTTTCTGGCATGGGTGTTTGTAGGGCAGAATGCATGTTGGAGGAGATGCTTTTCTTCTTGAGTAGAAACATTTGTTAGGATTGCTACTGGGAATCATTCGTCCTAAAGTGAGGAAGTAAAATATATTACTCTCTTTTTTCAGCATCTAATCGCCGACGAAATACCAAAGCCGAGACAGCAAATACAATAAACGATGCTGCTGAAGCAGCGGTAACCATCTTCAACACATTGCCTATTGGAGAGTTAAACAACAGAGCAACTGAGATGATTAAAACAGCACCAGTTGAACCCATCCCCAAAACCGAGATCGCTAATATCTTGTTCATCAAATCACCTCACAGGTATATATGGTACAGTAAGTGGAAGCATTGAAGTACGTGCGTCTGACGTGCCATTCGGCTAAAGTTCCTTTAATAATCCATTTAGTAAGGGTTACGTCTCAAAAAAGCAGACTTCCAAGATAATTATTGGGAGTCTGCTTGATGAGAATTAACTCTTATGTGGATAAATTGTGCTTCCAAATTCGACATAACCAGCTGGCCTATGGTTTGGCCAGCCGGTTGCATTATAAGAGAAACATGAGTTTAATCAACCAACATACTATTTTTGAATTGCAACTGCACCTCGAATTTATTTTCCGGAGCTAATAAGAAGAGAGTCCTTATTTTCTTGTATTTCTTTTTCCATATTCTTGAATATGATACCATCACAACTTTTTCATAAATTATTCCGGTTCCGGTCTGTTCAAAATTTACTGAGACTGTCTCTTGAAACTTATCATCTAATAGCTGATCTAAGATTCGTTGGTGAGTCTTCATGCGGTACGTTTTTTTTGTTTTTCGAGATCCCTTTTCGAGTGCTTCTATAAGTTCTAAAACAATTGATTTAAGTTCGTGACGATCTACTGTACCTTCTGGGAGATTCATGTGAAGAGTTTTCATAAATCGGTTCATTATCACATAGGTGGTGATTTTCTTATAGACAAGTCGATCGGCTACGCTTACAACGAATAATAAGAATGAAAGTATCACTAAATCAGCAGCAGCATTAACATTAAATCGCAGAAGAACAATAAAGCTACATAAACATAATGTGATCCATAAAGCCCAGACATACTTTGCTTTAACAGCAAATCTAATAGTATCATTGCATAACTTAAATAAAACTAATTTGATCATAATAACTTCTCCTCTTCTATAATATAGATTCATTATAGAATTTTTAAAAATTGAGATGTGCCAAAAATGGTTCTATACTGTTTGAGTCAACATCTGGATTCGTTGAAAGAATAAAAGATTAGGAATACATGGTCTGATCTTGAGACTGTTTGCTCTGTATCCCTGTTTTCAAGGGATTACGTCATATGGTTGCTGTCATAACATAATTCATAACTTGAGTTTCCTAGGCCGTTGTGGACCTTCGCTACTAGAATAAAAAAGCCGCTAAACTTAAGCGACTCCAGATGTTGCTATCTTCTAAAAACAAATACACCTAGATTAACTAGCTACCCCAACCGTGACCACACATTAATATAGCTCCTTTATGGTATCTCTACGTTCCTGTAGCTGTTTATGTACTTCAGTAATCACAGTTGAACGTATAAGTGCCTTTAATTCTATTAAATCAATAGTGACTTCTGGTTCAGGGGGAGTGTGCATAGTGGACTCGCCCTTACCTAAAATAAGCCAATCCAGAGTAACATTGAAATGCTCACATAAAGCGATAGCCATATCAAGGGAAGGTCTATGTCGATCTTTCTCTATATTGGAGATTGAGGCGCTCGTGGTGCTTTTATATTCTGTTATGACATTGCTACCCTGCTCTCGAATGGGTATACGCATAACTTAGCTAAACCGTCCATGCTTAGCTTTTGGCTGCTGCGGAGCATGCGAACTCGATCACCAATTTTGTCCAAACTGGAAGCCCTCCTTGATTATCACGTAATTAACTTTCAATGTAATAGCGTTCGTATTATAAGTCAACAAAAAAGAGACTGATTAATTCAGTCTCCTCTGGAGAGGCTCTGGGCTAGCAGGTAAACTCACTAATGAAACCATACGAAAGATTTTTTAGATCAAGTGACCTGCTGCAGCTTATTATTATCTAATTTGGGAGTAGAATCATAATTTTCTTCTTTCCATTCATAAACCCACTTGTCCAATTCAACTATATGTGACTTCTTCTCCACCCTTGCCAGGTGAATCCCCTCGACCGTGGTATCAATAAATATCCCCTGATCCAATGCTCCGACAAAGTCTTTTGCTTCAATTACATACCTTTTGTATTCAGCATTACATAAATCGTAATCTCCAATACAAATTAAACCCATTTCATTGTCGTAAACTAACCAAAGTCCTTCTTTGTCCATCCAACTATCCCCTAATCTGTTTAAGTATCTTTCACGGTTTATATTTCCTCCATGGACTTATTATGCATTCGACAGAACGTTACGTAGCACAGACGGGAGTCCAGCATGGCTGAAGAGTTCCATATTCATAATATCTTTATCATATCCACACCATGTTTCCCAATTGATAAAAATATCGATTTCACATATATCTGGATCATATTCAGTAATCTCTACGGGGTTGTCATACAACATGAGAACTATGTCCATAACCTCGTCTTCCGACATTCCATAATGCGGGTCAATGTCAGAAGCTTGCAACTGAATGTAAGCAATTAAAATTTCCATGACCTGTGGTTCAATAGATGAATTCATTATGCATATGGTGTCATCAATGCCGTAGGTGTGTGTCAATATATATGCATATAGGGTGTGTGAGTTAAGTTTCTTCTTCTGCAACACCTCTTGTAATCTATTTTCTCTGGTATCTATACGTCTCTCATCTCGTTCTGACTGATCCGAACGTTGAGAGGGTTCATTTAGTGCCGCCACTGCTTTCCAATCTTCAAGAGTGAAATTTCGTCCTATTACCATTCGTTCAAGTGAGAAAATACCTTCTCTATTCAAGATATTATCTTGGAGAGATATATTATCGTCGTGCTTAACCGAGGAAAGGGTGTTTCTATTTAGCTCAATCTCTCCTTCAACTAAAGCTGCAAAAGGAACGCCGCTTTGAAAAGCAGTATAAACTTGAATGTCCACCAATTGTAGTTGAATACAGTATGGACCCTGAAGATAAACCAATCTCTCTCCGATAGTTTGTTGGAAAATGGATTGAATACTAACTAATTCACTGGAGATAGCAATTCCAGACTGGGGTTTATATACACCGAAAACGATGTGAAACTCGTCCTTTTTGTGAGGAGCGATCTCAATCAAACTATTGGAACGTTGAAGGTATTCAATTTCGGAAACATGCACCAAGTGCTTGCTGCCATCGCGATCAATTACTGCGTATTCCATGCGAACTCTCCTTTGATATATAAAACAATTAAGTTTGACCTTCATAGTCATACCTGGTAGCTGCACCATACATGCCTGTATGCAAATGTTAATTACCACCGATGAAGATTTAATTATTTCTCAGGTACTACAATAAAGGGCCGAGCATTGAGGATTATTTCTGAATTCGTATTTACTGGTTTTTGGCCATCCCCTGGATCTTTACGTGCTCTGAGTTGTTCTTGTACGTTTCTAATAGCCCGCTGAAGCTGACGTATTTCTTCTTGCAGTTCCACAGGTACATCCGTATATTCCAGGACTGTTATTCCCCATGATACTTGATGAGAAGCATTTCCGAGATGCACTAACGATTGAAAAATATAGTCATCCTGCTTACCGAGTTGCTGGAAATCTTCATAGTTTGGTTGATGAGCTGCGTAGCTACCAAATGGCTTGTCTGAATTTAAATCATTCATTTATTATTCTCCTTGATGAGCCTGTCAAACGAATGACGGGCTCCATAGTATTTAAATATTGTAGGGCAATGGTGTTCAGATACTGATAAGATAGCAGCTAATCAGTCCTCTGTGTACCATTCATCATCTTTTCGTAACTCTCTAACCGATTCATGTTGAGATTCACCGCCACACTCCGGACAGTTTTCCCAGCAGATGAGGAGGCTGTCTACCCACTTATTGTTACAATTAATGCATATCCAGGGCATAATTTTAGTTATGTCCTTTCCTGCTGTTGTACAATTGTTTTCTCCACCTACATCCAATTCACCGCCTGCAGTCATCGATTTGACCTTCAGCAAAATTTGCTCAGTTTTTTCATGCAGTTCCTTCACTAATCCATCAAAATACTTAAAATTGATAACCCATCGACCATCTTGATCTGATTGACGTGGGAATTTGAACATAGTTCTCTCTTCAATCTTCATGTGCTGCTGACTTACCTCAACATCTGGTGAATTTTTCCGCTCATACTCGTTCCAAACAATCACATGGTGCGAATTCTCCGGCTCGTTCTCGGTACTCACAAAAGATTGCTTTTCAATTCTGGCAAGTACGATGCGTCCCTCTCCTTCAGATCCATGAGAAGAAAACTCGTTCTTCACTGCCTCAACTTTCCCCTCATACTCTTCAGAAGCCTTGTTGTATTCCGCCACACACATTAGGCCTTCCTGGTTGTCCCACACCATCCATAAATCAAATGTATTCTTAGTCAACTCTACTGGCTTAAATTCGTTCTCCCAATCTTGAGGGTGTGATGCCTCCAGTAGTGTCATATAAGCAGCCGTTGCCCGCTGTAAAGGAGTAGCGTCTAACAACCAAGCGATACCTTCCGGCGCCATATGACCTTCCACACTGTAGAATATGTTCGCCTCCATCAGGTTGGATAAATTTGTTACATAACTCTCAGCGTTTACTTGAAGGGCCTTACTTTGAATTTTCAGTGAAGCGGAGCATTTATAGGTGTAGCAGGGTTCATCATATTCATCCATACCTTCAAATGAAGTCAAATCGGCAAGCGCTGCGTTTAGCTGTTTATCCGGCATGGTGTTTATATTCATGGTAATTCTTCCTCTCCTAAACCTTGAAAGTTTGGGCTGTGATGCGTAGGTCCAATTAACTCTTCGATCGTTTTGACAACAAATCTGGCTTAAGTCTGTAGTGCCTCTTCCCGCTGATTAACATACATTCGCACCATTCCGATTCATAATTTGATAGCGCAGCAGCAAGACTGTTTTTTGGCGATGAATAATGCGTACTGCACCTCTCCAGTAGATCCGGCAGTGACACCCATCCATCCTGGCATCTTAAGTTAGCACGTTCATGATCATAGCGGTCATGCATCCGTTCAAGAAATTCCCTGACCCTGAGTATGGTAGTGCGATATGCGGTAACGTGACCGCCTTTGTTGCTTCCTGCATCCGGTGAGTGGGTCAAGTGATACTCCGTTAGAGCTTCGCGTAGAATTGGCTTTATTTTGCGGTTTAGCTTTGCTCTAATGACGTTGTGTACCTTTTCCTCTGACACATATAAAAGACCTATCCCATACATTTTCATAATCTCAAGCGCAAGCTCTGGCACAAAGTTACTTATGAGCTGACCGTGCACGTATCTTACCGGAGCAGGGACAGCAGCGTAAACAAGGTTGGCGTGCTCCCTCCAACCTACACACTGGTCCAGTAAGACGAGAGAAAGTGATGTTTTAAGTTCAACTACCGTATCAACTGGGCCATGTAGCCCAAGCAAGTCGGCCCTGCGGAGTGTTCCCCTCTTAGGCTGAACCTCTGAGAAAACAGAATTACCTCCATATTCAAGCCAGGATTTCACTGGCAAGAACAGTTCAGTCTCTTTCATTCTCCACCACACCTTCCTGTTATAGTGACTGTGTTTTCATTGAAGGAATTAATTCTCTCGCGGCCAAGAGTTCATCTACCCTCACCTTGAAGTCTTCTGCAGCAGCATCGTGATGATTAGCGGTATCTTCAACTTCAGGGAATAACCGATATGTAAGGTCATTAATAAGGTCAAATCTTGTAAGTCCTTCTCGCCGGTAGGCCTTTATAATATTTTTGTATTTGTAGATTTCCTCAATACCTGCCGCTAACCAGATCTCCAGAAGCGTCCGTTCCAGCTCTATCGTTGATTTTCGTAAAAGAGCTTTCTTTGCTTCTTCAAGTTCCAATCTGAGTCGATTAGCTTCTGCTTGTGCGTCAAGCATTTCGCATAGATTTTCACCACGTTTAGATTTATAATCTCTCAGTTCTTGAATAGCTTTGTCCCTATCCATTTCTGCATTGGTCAGATCCGTATGTCCATGAATTGAAACTTGGGAGTTTGATGCATCCTCAGTTAATTTTTTATTCTTAACAATGACTTGTTCCAAGGTTAGGAGTATTTTCTCTAATCCGCTATTTGGACGAACTAGCATATTCTCAATACCGCTACCTGGACAGATTGTAATTGCAGTACTCGTGTCTTCAGATCGCCCTGGATAGTTAAATAGTAATTGATCGCCTGCCGTCCAGAGTATCTGCCCATCATCGATTAAGTCGAATACTTTATAACTCTGGTTATCTAAATTCACACTCATCTTCAAAACCCTCTTCCTGGAATTTTTATTGTTGTAATTAAGTCGTACTAAATTACAATTTGTTTGCGGTTAACCTGTCAGATACATCAATGTCCCAGTGATGCAATTCTCCAAGAATGAGTCGCTGCTGTACGTCTGTCATTCGATCCAGTTTAATAAGTAGCCATGTCACTTGTTCATTTGTTGGTTTATTCTGACCGAGCACATGACATCCAGAATTCCCCTGTTTGTCCACCCATGGTAGGCATCCAAACTTTATGAAATTTGGTACCTTGTTAGTGTCACCTTCAAAAAGCTCTACTTTGTATTGCTCCACAAGTCTCACTGCCAGGTCTTTATGCTCCTGATAAGCACACTCATGAAATACACCATCTGGTGCGAGAAATCCGGAAAGCCCGTTATAGTCTCTTGGGCCACGTCTGACTCTATTGGCTTTCACTGCTACTGAATTTGCTTTCTCTCGAATTTTCGTTAAAACTAACTTGTCATCATTACTGACAGGTGCGTCATGATAGTCTAATAAACTGATTATCCAACTTGCTTCTTTAGTCGATAGATATACTTGTTGTCCCATACGAGCGTCACTCCTTTATAAATTAATGACTCATTGTAAGTTACAGTTGCTTCCCCATGGTCTTTGCTGTTTGCCGGATCTAGAGTCAATTCTGCATCCGGTCTAATTCATGAGCCCCTATTCCAACGTGTTTCCCAGTTTATTAGGATCATCGTAGAGGTACACCGGCCCTTCCCAGTAATACTCGCACCGTTCACATTCCCGTTCCACGTACCAACAGCCTAATGACTGATCAAAAGTCCACACCTGCTGTTTGTCACTACACGAACAATCTGTGACAATTATACGGGGAGGGGGAGGCTTACTATAAACCTGAGGAGTATTGAGTGCTTCGATAATAGGTGCCTTTTCTGACATAGCTTTTCTGCGTTTCTTTTTCCAAAACCACATTTTTTTCACCTCATAAATTTTGATAATGGTGCAACTGCCCGAAGTAATCCGAGTAAGAAGATGCTATACAGGGTTTTGATGCTTCTTCATAGGGTTTGCGCACAACGCCTCCGGCTGCAAAACAGGAGATATTTGGGGTGAGTCCTTTACCAATAAATTTGGAATCTCCCGGTGTAGAATGTAATAACTAGAATGATTACTGTAAGACCGATACATGCTCCTTCCACAACCCCTCCCCAGCGTGAACCGGTACTCATGAGGTTAAACTTTAAACGGTACTTAAATGGTGGAAGTGGGCGTATCCCCCGGTTCGTGAGGGAATCTGCTAACAGATGTAGAGCATAGGATAAGCTGCCCCCAATCCATATAGCACTGCTTACTTCATGTGAAGCAAAATATAAGATGGCTGCCCAGATACCAAGTCCGTAGATGGTGTGGGTGAGTCCCCGGTGTGGAAGAAAGACACAAACCACAAGTAAAGCACCAATAATGTAATTCCAAGGGGCAATACCTTGGCCAACTACGATCAAACTTGTACCGATCCCCACCATGCACATGTTCCGGAGTGTGCGGAGGGGGAGAAAGGAGAACAGTCCAACTGCGATCGCTATTCCTATATTCCACGGCCAAGGCATGACACCGGAAAAGAAGACGACTGCACCGGTTGCAATGAGTAAGAGCTGCAGAAGACGTATGAGCCCCTTTGGTAGTGTTCTTGAGACTATTAAAGAGTTGGGTTCGTCAATATCCGGTAATAGAGCACTTATCCCCGTTATGAGTATTGCCGGAATAGTAATAGGCTGATTGAAGATAGCTAGCGCGGACATTGTTAATCCTGTGCTAATGACAAAATGGGATCGTCCCATCATTTGAGTTGCCCCCTTAACAAGGTAGAATATGTACCAAATCGGACACGTTACGCGAATACTTGCATGTTGGCAAAGTCTTAATTATCATCTTTCCGTACCTTTTGGTGTACATACGATTATCCAGGATGATGACAGCCCCTTGGCACTGCATGGATCGATTCAAACGTCCGAATCCTTGTTGCAGTTTGACCATCATCTTGGGAAACATATAATCGAAGAAACTGCTACGCTCTGCCTTTTCTATCACAGCAAGCTGTGCTTGGATTAAAGGTTCATTGGGCATAGGAAAAGGTAGCTTTACAATGACAACGGTCGTCAAAGCATCTCCTGGTACGTCTACGCCTGTCCAAAAGCTAGAACATCCTAGCACCACTGTCCGAGGTTCCGTCTTCAGCTGCTTAATAATGAACTCTCGATCGCAACCAGGATACTGAATCAACAGATTCAACCCACTCTCGACACAGAAACTTTCTATGGATTTCGCGACTTGGTTCATGGTTTCAAAGCTTGTGAACAAAACTAGCATGCGGCCACCGGTATACATCAGGATCTCTTCTAACTTTTCACCGAGGTACGTGTTGTAGTTAGAGCTGTTCGCATCTGGTGCGTCGTCCGGACAGATAATCATCGTTTTATTCTTATAGTCGAAAGGGCTGTCAACGATAATGCTACTGTAGTCATAACCTTTAGCCCCAACACGACCAGCGTAGAATGCGAATGTTTTACCATTGGATGTGATCGTAGACATCGTGGCACTGGCAAGAACAACAGTCACTTTATCGAATAAACCTTTAGACAAGACAGCTTTTGGATAGAGCGGAGCTGCATGGAGTATAAGCTGGCCTCTGCTCTCAATCGTGGCCCAGTATGCCCATGATTTCCTTTCATTTGAGCTAATGAAGTCTAAGTCATCGTTCGATTCAAACATGCGCTCTAATACGTCTGAAACGCCTTTTAAGCGATAAGATTTAACCTTCTCGATAAAAGCACCGAGTGTGCTAACGACTTCCGATACCTCAATGCCCTGGTTCAACAGTTTAAATGCGATCTGTTTACCATCCTCGTTCTTCATGTGATCGAGTACTACTTGGTACACATCATCAATCTGTCTTTGAAAAGTTTGCCGCAGCTCATTCAGTTCCATCTGTTGATCCAATCCGAGTGAATTTACTGAGTTGCGTTTATATAGGTTTTCAAATAAGTTTTCGAAGTGTTCTACACTGACTTCTTTCTCGAAAACTTTGCAGCATACATCCTCAATTTCATGAGCTTCATCAAAAATGACTGCATCATAGGGCGGTAAAGAGCCATTTCCGCCGGTTTTCTTTCTCATTTTCAAATCATTAAAGAAATATGCGAAATTGGTTACGATGATATGGGCTTTTTGCATCTGTCCTTTGAGTACTTCAAGCATGCAATTGTCTGGTTTGGAGGTGGCAGGACACCTGGATGCACTAATTTGCCGCCAAAGTTTGTCCTCGACATCAAACCCAAGCTCGGTACGTTCTCCAATTCCATCGCCGCTCATACGGGAATGTATTTTTTGGATGACTTTTGCATCCTCATCCGCACTTAAAAGTTTTTCTTGCCACAGCTTTTCTACCTTTGTATGACAGAGGTAGTGATCCTTACCTTTTACCAATTGATACTTGAGTTTCATGTCTTCCATTTCTAAGATGCTTGCTACTCGGGGGAGTTCAACATTAACGATTTGTGTCATGAGGGGAATTGTGTGGGTACAAACGATGACTGTTTTTTTGTTTTGAATGGCCCAGCGTGCAGCGGGTGTTAAATAACCCAATGATTTACCGGTTCCCGTTCCTGCTTCACAAAGCAAATGTTCACTTTTCTCAAGTGCATGTCCTACTTTCGTAGAGATCATGATTTGCGGAGCCCTGGGCGTATAACCATTTATCATTTTAGACAGATGCCCATCTGCCCCAAATGCGCGTTGAATGAAATCGTCCATTTTTCATCATCCTATCATATATATTAATATACTAATATATTAACAAATTAGAAGCGGAAAGTAATCCTTTCCACTGGAATTGTTGCTGTTTATGCTTCAAATTTTCTCAAAGTATCCTTATTAATCTTACGCTTCAGGTGGTCTGGTATATGTTCAAAGCAATAGGTCATTTTCTCGCGGTTTAAGTTAGGGACCTGACTCAGTAGTTCCCATTCATCTGCAGTGAGCACTTTATTACATACTAAGCATGTACGATTAAATGCTTCTTTTGAAAGTACGACTGTGGTTTGATTGCTAGGATTCATATGTTCCAATAAGTGCTGCAGAGCAGGATTACCAGCCCAATCGTTCTTTTTGTATGGAGCCAGATCGCGCCAACCCATTTGATAAGTATCTAAGGCGGTAAGATAGGCTTCGTTCACAGCCTGGTCTACAGCAGTAGTGATATTTTTTGGATCTGCAGAAGGATCGCCTGGAATGACGGCAAAGCCATATCCGTCTCTGTAGTGTATGTCAATTTCCACACGCACAATAGATTTTACATAGCGAAAAGGAACATTTATTTCAAGTTCTTTGATTTCTAAGTTCCACCGGCTTTCAGTTGCTGACTCCACCCGATCGGTGTACACCTGGTTCGGTATATATGGTCTATTGTTATCACTGCGAAACTGAACTGTACCATTGGCAAAAGTACGTTTCAGCTCGGCTACTATTTCTTTGTAATCTCTTTCCAATGGTATTCGTCCCTTCACTCATACTTTTTCAATGTGGACTCAAACGCCTTATAAACGCGTAATGCTAATGAGACCCGGTCTGGAAGATCTCGCTGAAGCTGTTTAAAATATTCAATACCAGACTCCGTGATTTCGTAATAGCGGTAATAACGGTTCTCGCTTTCCCAATAACTATGAGCATGGCCTTTTTCAGCAAGCTTCTTAAGCCTTTGGGTGAGGTAGGAGTCGTTTACTCCCACTCCCTTCAATGTTTTGGTAATGACTTGATCGAGTTCTTTACCGAATCGCCGTCCGGATTGTAACTCGGCCAGAACTAAAAAGTCGATAACTTGCTGTACTTTGACCACATGCCCTAAGGATGACTGTTTATCAATTTTGGTTGTATCTTTGCGCATGCAGGTTTGCCTCCTTTGTTTTATTGAACGAGTTTTTTGAAGATCAACTTCATGAACTTATCTGATTTCTTTTCAGGAAACTGGTCAGTGAATTCTTTAAGAATGGTAGTAAAGTCTTCAGAATCTCGTGCTAGCCAGTGTAAATACTGTTTGATGGTAATCTGCCAGATCGTGTTCTGAGCCACATAAATGGGCTTTTTTTGGTAGTGCAAAACAAACATTAAGCTAACTAGATTGAGCAAAGCAAAAATCGCTATGAAACCAGCTGAACCAAATTCAAAAAACAAATTATTTAGAACTGCAGTACAAACTAAAGATCCAATGGTTGCAACGATGGTAGAGGTTGTGATGTAAAAGTCAATGATCTTATGAAGTTTTTCTGTCTTGGCCAGTTGTTCCATGCCGTAGTAGCTAAACAAGACCAGGTTCTTAAATTCAATTTGGTTCGAATCTGTCAGACCACTCATGTACTCAGTGAGTTCAGCCTTACCTGGATTCCGTTCTAAAAATTCAAGATATGTTCTGAGTTTGAGAGACACATTCAGGTCTCCTTCCGGTTTGAGTTATGAGCATTAACGTAACTGGGGATGCTTGGCAGTATACACTGCACCACCCTGGTGATACTTCTCCAATTTAATGACCATATCATAGTACTTTTGTCTTCTAAAAAAGCTTGGACCGAAGGTATCTCTGTAGATCACATGATTTGTTGCTAGGGTACCTGTGCAACGCATAGAAGTAAGCATCTCCGTGATCAAGTCGAATTCTGCACCTACATCATCTACTACAAAAAAGTCTGGAGCTTGGATGCTACCTATTTTTAATTCATCACTCGCTGCTTGATCGAAATCTACATTAATTGCTCCGGCAACCCGATGAGCATCCCAAGGGTGGATGTGTCTCTCATTAATTGTTGCATTAGTCCCATTTCGATAAAGGTAACCAAAATGAAGCTCCGGATCAGTAAGTGATATCAAATCCTTCAGCAGGGAGGTCTTTCCGCTGCCTACTGGCCCGGTAAGGAGGATATTCTTATGTTCTTCAATATGTTCTACGATTAACGCTACAGATGCTGACTCAAAGTTCCACTGGGCAAGACGTGCAAGGTTTGAAACCGGTTCAATTTTCAATATGTACACCCCTTATAAAGTTGTTTGAAGAATTGGGTAACTCAAGTATACCACAAACTTACGTGATTACAACTTACGTGTTAACACGTAAGTTGATTCCGCCTTTGCATCATTCCCCTCTATATTCGTATCTCCCCTCTCCCTTTAAACCCAACTGTTCTCTGTATCTAGGTTCGAACTCAGAAACAGAACAGCAAAATTAGTTACTGTATCCGTATCTATTCTTTTGCTAAGTACGTATCTATATCAGATCAGGAATTCTGATTCTATATACGAACAAAGTAACAATTTTCGATAGAATGGGGGCGCGGCTGGATCGCGAAAACCGGGTCACAAAGGGAAAACCGATCTGGAAAATAATGTAACTTTGTTCATGATACAGATTATCTACCTTAAGGGAAACTAAATCCGCGCAAATGGTCCCCGTATGAAGAGACAAGGTACTAGTGGAGTGAATCTGAAATGAACGTCCCAAGGTGCAGCAACGAACGTACGTAAACATATAATGATTCAGATGTCGTAACAGGAACCTCGCTGTCATGTAGCCGAAGAGACACATTAGAAAAAAATGATGCGTGTAAACACGTAAGATTAAAACACGCAAGTGTGCCTCTCTCCTGCTGCTCCTCATGGAAAAATAGAAAACTACTTACTGGTCTATTGTAATGACCCCGTCCGGATACCTATGAAATTCTTCTATAAGGACCGAAAGCCATAGTACAGCGATCCGGTAAGTGCTCGCTGTACTTAAGAGATTGAACTTCCTGTGTCGCTGAGATTCAGCAAGCAACTTTTTTAATC
This sequence comes from Paenibacillus sp. AGC31, assembly GCF_057334655.1. Lineage (NCBI taxonomy): Bacteria > Bacillati > Bacillota > Bacilli > Caryophanales > Paenibacillaceae > Paenibacillus > Paenibacillus sp. AGC31. The sequence continues at coordinate 96,110 of NZ_JBHFJH010000029.1, read as the reverse complement.
CGAGTTTAAGTGTTGGAAACACCTCTATCGAGATTTTTCCATCCGATTCACAAAGAACCTCATATACTCCGGCTTCTTTCCACATTCGATTTAGATTATGCCTGGTATCCTTATCACCCTCATTCTTTCCATCTTCAACGGTTAACCGAATATCCAAGCTCATCTCGTTCCTCTTTTCTCGTTGATCACATCACTCATCTTATTTCATAATTCTATTAGATGAACCATTTTACTTACAATAATAGTAAAATGGTACATGGTTCGATGTTCCCTTGCTTGCTTAAATGGTCGGACTTGTCACCTCTACCTATGATCTTGCGCTCTTTTTGACCTTTAGAAATGAAATAATTCCATATTTCACTACCAAATAGAATACTAGCAGTGTAAACAGCCATACTATGGTAGTAATCTCGATCAATTACCTGCCTCCCTTATGCAAATAGATCAGATTATTTAATAATATAACGAAAAAGCACTAATTCCAATATATTAATTAATATATTGGAATTAGTGCTCAATTGTGAGTTTCATTCTATGGATAGCAAAAAAGCCGCAGATATGCGGCTTCCAAAGACTTCTTGAATCATACTTCTGAAGGGATTACACTAACTCCAAAAAGTTCCTCCCAGCAAGTTGAAAATTGAAGACCAAAACGTATACCTGGATTCTCTCGATGGAATCGATCCTGAATAGTATCATGCCAATTACTAATCACTTTAGCCAAGTTATTTAAAATAGTCTCAGCATCGCGGATTGATGGGTGCTCTTCATCCACATACCATCCATCATCCCATTTGGTCAGTCCTTGCCCTTCTAAATTCGAAAGAATACCGTTAGTGTATTGATCTCCAGTAAAAGGTTTATTGTTATACGTATAATAAAGTGTGCTACAAACTGTTTTATTTAGTGATTTCATAGACTCTATAACCTTCTCAACAGCTTCCGAGAAGGTATCCCATTCATCCATCTTCTCATCATCCATGACTTTTACTTCATTAGCATCTTTCATTTCACGAAGACGCTTATTCTCAGCACGCAGCTCAGTCAACTCATCTTCCACTTGTTCGTATGCTTCTTCCGCTGACTGCTTTTGTTTTCTTAATTCTCTTACCAATGATACGGTAACAATCTCTCTAGTACTCATTTCTTCAATAAATGGTTCAAGAGTGTCAGTCTGGAAGTCTTCCGCACGCTTTAAGAACCGAGTCATATTTGTATTTTGACCAATTCCTCTTTCTGTAAAAGCATCCCATAGCTTTGTGAGCCCCTCCCGATTACCCAAGGATATCGTTTGAATAACTGATCTGTATGGGGTTTCATCTAAAGCCCTATAAGTGAGGGGTGGTACAATTAATGGTACGAGGTTAGCTTGATTGACCCAAGCAGCACCAAGCTCACAAATACAGAATTTACTTTGAAAGTAACTTGGTGTGAAAATAGGCATGATCAAATCTGCTCCTTGCATCCCTTCCCGAATTTGCTCGACCCAATTCCCACCTATCTTAAGCTCCTCATCCGAGGTGTTAAAAAAATTTTCACGAGTGAGGTTGAATTGATTCTGAAATAAATCCATCAACGTATTAACGAATTTCCAATCTGCTGAAGCATGACTTATAAAAATTTTGCTCATTCTCTATCGTCCTCACTATTTTAAATTAATTTACTCTCTATATTAAATACCAAATTCTATATTTTGACAATTGAACAGATATATAAATGCTTTGACTGACGAAGTGTTCTATCATGAAAAATACATATACATTTAGCATGTGATAAAATATATAACTTAAATACGTCTTAGTAGTAAAAATGATGGAAACCACTAGGATCTCCATCATTTATTTAATCAACTCAATTCCAATTGTAACTGGGAATTATTTTGAACAGCTAAAAATGTAAAAGCCTCTTTAGCCCGGTGGTGGTAAAAGTCTTCGATTACCAGAGGTCTCTTATTATGAAGTAACCGTTGCTCTGAAGCCTTGTTTATCTCTTGCATTATCTTCGTAAGCATTCCGCGAATTCCATCTTGCTCCGTTTCCATTCCTTCTTTGATACACTGATCGTGGAAAACAATATATCTTCCAATGCGGTCATTTAACATTCGGATGGAGGTTTGTATGTCATCATCATCTTCCGGATCAAACACTCTTAGGGCATCAGCATAATTTTCTTCAATAGCCCTAATGATGTATCCAGATATATTACTCACTTCCATGTTACGCTTTTTTTCGTACACATATTTGATGTTTGCCCGTATGTGTTCTTCGCCATGTTTAGAAAGCAATTCTTTAGCGAGTTTCTTTTTAATTTCAAACCTGGCTAGAAGCTCAAGCGTATCTTCCTTATCAATGTATTCATCATCATTAAGGCTAGCCCGTTCTCCTTTATGGTTAGGGAAGATATGGAATATGATTCCTATCACCTTTGCACCACTCTTAATCTCTTCAAAAGTAAATCGTATATCTGTTTTGGCTTCGAGTTCCACCTGAGATGAAAGAAGTATCCGGTTTTTGAGATGGCTATACTTTACATACTTCCCTTCTTCCAGTTCAAGTTTGTCCCGCAACTGTTCCATGGTGAATTTACGCTTTTGCAGAGGCAGGTACTGTTTAAGTAGCTTGTACAATTTAGAGGAGTAGAAACTCTTCAAATAGAGTACATTCCATAACTTGAATTTAGTGAAGTTCTGATGGAGTTGCAGTAAATAAGGCCGCAGCATCTCAGAAAACTCCAGCTCAATCATACCCTTACCATGATAATATCGTGCAGCAGCAAGCCAGTGTGCCGATAAGGTGGAATTCATACTTCGTTCCTCTATTACTACTTTCTTGTCCTGGAGACTATCGATGATCTCCCGAACCCGTTTATAGAAGTTTTTCTCAGTTAAGCCCAGCTTCTCAGCAATATCCTTCACTCGGAAATGATGTGTCTTGAAACTCGTATCTTCCGGATGAATCCGTGAGGCTAAAATATATATCAATCGTTCTTCATGTAAAGTTAAATTTGTCCGTGCCTCAATCAATGCATTGGACTCGGAGACAATGTAGTGGTCTGAGATCGTATCAAGTTCAAATTCAAATTCTAACTGGTTATCCTCACCCATGTTATTATCCTCACTATATCTTTGATAATTAGATTGTATGGTAGTATCAGTGTATTAGCCACTCCTTTTCTTGTGGCCTTTCTGTACTCATAAAAGAGGGGATAATACCTCAAATGCCACACAAAAAGGAGTTTTTCCTTGAAGAAAAGACCCGAACAACACCGATTTTGAACAAAGGCCACAAAAAAGGGAGTTATTTTCGTTAAAATTGTGGATAACTCGCAATGATACTCCTTTGTATGTGGCCTTTTGCACTACATTTCTCCTAAGGCCACATATAAAGGAGTTATATTAGAAAATATCCACACATCTTGCTTTATCTCTTATGCTAAGGAAACTACCTTGCCGTTATCATCTTTTTAGAAACAAACTGCCACACCAAAAGGAGTGAAGTGTGTATCAAAGCTGAATAAATTACCTTATGAGGCGATTTTTTTAACTTAAAGTGCCACACAAAGAGGAGTATAGAGTTGCTTTATCCCCAACATTTGCTAATCTTTTAATACCCTACTCCCGTTAATGTGGCCTTGCTTATCCCTTACGTGTGGCCTTTGACTCCCTTTGGTGTGGCTTCTTAGGAATTGTATGTGTGGCCTTTAACTCCTATATCTGTGGCCCTTTACTCCCTTACATGTGGCATTAAGGGTCCTTCAAGCCAGTCGTGGCCTTACTCTATCAATCTCTTAAACAAGCAAAACATTAAAAATAAAAACTAAAATAATAAAAATATATATCTAAAGAAGAATAGATTCCGATAAAGTCCTAAGTCACCCTTTTCGTGTGGCCTTTCATACAAATATCACTCTTACCTCATGAAATACAGCTACATCCTTCAGTAGTTTATGCTTCAACACATAGGCTTAGAATCATTTCCACGCACTTTCTAATCAACATTAGATGCCTTGTGGCCGATAAAAAATTTTCTCATTCAGGTCATTTGTAGCTGTTTTTAAACCATACGATCCATCACTCACCTCAATAATTCGAAGGTATACAGAATGAACAGCATCTTTCCAATCATTATTATCAACAAGTAACTCTATCTTATTTTCAAGTTTATTAAGCGCTTCACCAACATTTTTAGCTTGTCCTGCTGGAATCCACGATCCTTTATTATCTAAATACCATTCAAGCTCAACTGCTTCAATATCTCCACCACCTGTAATATCACGTAATTGATCAACATAATCTGCAGGGCCAATCATCGCCCACACGTCTCCCCCATAACGAGCTCTCCACACTTCTAACGTCCACCCATGTGAGACTAACTGATTAATAGAAGTAATATTCATACCTATCTCCTTCATGAATTAATTTTGGAACCATAGCTACAAAGATATTGCAGCATACCTTTCTTGATCCAACCACATCTCTTGAAAAACGTCTGACCAATATTCAGCAATAGCATTATCATGAATCACAACCAGGACCTCATCATTATATTTTGTGGCAGCTGCTGAATAGTTAAACGAACCCGTAGTAGCAACCGAACGATCCGCGATCGTTGTTTTATGATGCATCAAACCACTATGTGTATTTTCCTTTACCTCTATACCTTCATCTAAAAGCTGATGTATTCTTTTAGCTTGTGCTTCACCTTCTGATTGAGAGCGATCTGTAATAACTCGAACTTTTACCCCACGTTGATGAGCATTAATTATTGAATTCGTAATGTTTCTTTCAGTCAAACTATAGATTGAGATATCTAAAGTATCTTGTGCATCATCAATCACCTGGATAAGAAGTTTTTCCGGATGCTGATCTTTCTGAGTAAAAGCATATTCAATGTTAGAGGACTGAATACTCACCGATTGCTCTGGATCTGAAAAAGAAGAAGTAAACATCGTACTTACTCGATCAAATGAATCAGTTGAGGAGCAACCTGCACTTAGAAAAAATAATAATCCCAAAGCAAGAACACCTTTTGAACGGATAAACATATTAGACATCCCCTAATCTCTTTTTCTCTCTGAAAATGCTTGTTCTGCCCATTCTTGAAGAGTAAGTCCGTGCTTCAACTTAAAACCATCAAGTTCTTTGCCGGCATCATAGACCAACAACTCCTCGTCAGCAGCTTCATCTATAGTCTTACCATCAGATGTGAAGCCATAATTAAAATCATTAGGTACAGCATGCAATAAACGCACATAATCACCAGATTTAGTACAAGCAGCTCCGATGGCTGTGTTGTTTGTTTCTGCTAATGATACCGGTCCATATATTGCACAGTGGGTCATATCTGCATTTAATTTGTCGCATAGATTGCAAGTTGGATAAATTTTCTGTTTTGTACTCATAATTCTCGTTCCCCCTGATTCAAGTTATATTTTTATCATATAACGGTTTTTCATTTTCTCCAAACAATATATTAATTAACTAATTAATATATGATAAAAAATCTAATTGCTTTGTACATCGAAAAAGTAGAAGACGAACAACCACTAGGATTGTTCGTCTTCTACTTTAAATCTATACCTCTATCAATTTACGTCCAGTGTGTTTATATTTTTCTCTTAAAACATTACGACTAATATCAATTCCCAATTTCGATGCAATTCTTTCAATTGTTTCCCACCCCCGCTGATCCGGTGCATTATCGAGATAGTTTGTTAATGGTGTTCTATAGATTTCTCCAGCAACTCTATTATCTAAACCATCTTTACTAAATCGATAATTCACCATAGATGGATCAATTGAACATTCATTTAAATCATGTCCAGCATACACTCGTGAATGTCGCTTCTCATCCAACGTCAATTGAATAGCAATATCAAAAGGTGCCCCATCTATCTCAATCCAAGAATGATCAAAATAACCTAAGCCAGGCACCTCAACTTCTCCAATACATACTTCACATTCAACGTTTTGCTCTTGCAGTAGTACATACATCACGCTCGATGTGATATGGCAAGATCCAGGATTAGGGTTACGTCTAAAATCCTCATTTATTGCTACATATGTATCACAAATTACTTTTTTCTGAGGATGTTCAAATGGAATATTTAAAATTTCTTTGTTATATACCTCATCATTGCCGTGGCACTTCTTATACTTCTTTCCACTTGAACATAAACAAATATCATTTCTCCCTAGCATTTAGAATCTCTCCTTCAAAATAAAATACGAACAAATATATTATACTTTCTACAAACAATACTTCATATAACAATTTGTAAACAGCTCTAATTAATGAATTGAAATAAAAAATCCCCCACCCTATTAGAAAATGGGAGGGGATCTGAGCAACCACTAATGCTTACAAAATAAAAGCGATTTGACCTTCAGATACGTTATAGATTTTCTTTCTTTTCGTCTTCCCTTTCTTTCCTTCGATAACAACTGACGGAGTCCATTCATCTGTACCGGCTCTCACCTGTACAGGCATATTCGTCAGATTAAACGCCCATCTACGGAATGCTGTATCATCCCCTCTTATGGCAGATGGATCCCATACCAGTTCCATATCACCAACGAGTGACGCTCTTGAGTACGACAGCCCCTCTACTCCACGTAAAACATGCTGTGAAACAAATTCAATTTGTTTCGTGAAACGAGGAACAAGATCATTTGGAATATGGTCATTAGCCCAGCTCAATATAGCATCCTCAAGCGTTTTTCCGTGATAGCAATTGCTGACAGGAAACAATTCGCAGATAATACTTTCTTCAGTTGCTGCTTCAACAACTTCACCGACAGTGGGCGACTCAATTTGAGTCGCAAATTGAGTTGCATCTATGGTCATCTTTCCCCAAATAGATTCTGCACTCTCTACACCATCTATTTTATTTCCAATGAAACGTTTAGCCAACTCATTAGCCAAACTACCACCACCAGAACTATCCGTCAATGCGGATAAACCATCCTCACTAAACTGTCCTTCAAGGGCTAAGGCTGCGTTCATTTTAGTTGCCATTAGATTAATGGCAAGTTCCTGCATAGACCCTTTGTACCCACTGTAGACAGTCTCACAAGCGTTTTTCTGACCAATGCGCCAATGTCTTCCACTTGCTTGACGAACAATCGTCAAACGATGACCAGTCTGATAGAAAAACAGTGAAGGGAAGCCAAGTAGATCCAGCCCCGTACTCACAAGTATCGGGTTCGTCAACAAGACTTGTATCCCTTCCCTTTCCTTTTGTGCAATCCATTCTTCTCGCTCCGGACCCTCAACATTAGACTCAAGAACTGCTGTCTTAATGTTTTGCTCCTCCAGCAGCAACTGTAATCGCTGTAGAGTACCCAATTTTCCGGTATACGTTGCATAGATACCTACCTTACGGCCCGCTCTAATCCGTGACTTTACAAATTTAAGCAATTGCTGCTCTTTTGGATAGATTACCCGGTCACTTAAACGATACATTGGTGAAACGATCTCTTCACCTGTGTCCGGATGATAAACACCTTTGAAGTTAAAAGGAACATCGGGATAAGACAGTAATGTATTCACCAAACTCCCTAACAAAACTGATTGTCCCACCGCCAGTTCCTTCTCAACCGCGCTTCTCAGTTTGTTCGAGATTATATCTAGGTTATTCTGAAGATACCAGGACGGAGCCACTAGCCGCATCCCTTTTTTTAGACGTCGTCTGCTACCTGGTCTTTTATGAATCTTAGTGACGTTATTTACAAAACGTCTTTCACCTTCCATGTCCACAAACATAGGCCCCTGATCAAGTGTAGGCAGAACCTCAAACATATCAGACATCTGAATAAAGCATGATACATCACTTAAGATATCTGTATAGAGCTGAGGAGCTGCTGCAGGCAGTTCTTTCGTGCTCACCTTCACCGATGAGCCATTACTTGAACTATTCAACTCTACATTTTTCTTGATCTTCGTCGTTTTTTCCCTAACACCATAAAGATCAATCCACTTACCGACGTCACCCCACATAAAGCCCATATGCTTCATCCGATTAGGATACATTCGGAAGATCAGTTCGAACAAGTTACTCGCGTAACCATTCATCAGAGTACCGGTCATAGCGACTGTATTTTTGGCACAACCCATAAGCACATGAAATGCATGGGCTTGAGCACTCCCACCAGTGAGTTCGTGGCACTCATCTCCGATTGTTAAATCAAATTTACGTTTGAAATAGCGCTTGAACAGATCTGCAGGCGAAACCTTTCGGGGTGCTGCCCCAGACACTTTAACGCGTTCTCCAGCAATGTTCATTTTGTTTTTATTCTTTGCCGACCACAGACGTGCACCACACTCGCGGTACTCATCTTTATCTGGATCTGCATTCTTGTATAATCTAAGCTGATTTGAACATGAGAGATTATACTTCCGACGTGCAGGTTTACCATGTTTATTATAAAAATCATCGTACTCCAGAGGGACGGCATCCCCCTCTTCCTTTTTCATCAATTGCCCGCCACAATCAGGACAAACCCATCCTTTGAAACTGGTCTTCATGAAAGATTCCTTTTGCTCTCCATGACCAACATGTTTCTCATATGTACGGTCAACCCACTTCGCTACAGGTTCATACATGTAACCGAGTTTGCACGTATCTCTGGCAATGATATAAACTTCCATTTTGGTTGGGGGCGAATTCATGATCCCGCTGTCCCGCAGTTGAATCACATCCTGATAACTCTTTAGATAACGAGCTTCATACAAGTCCTTATCCAATAAAATAGAGATTTCTCGCTTCGTTTTCTTTAGCAGATGATTTGGAACCATGTAAATGACTCTACCTGTCCCCTTCAACATCTCGCGTATAAGTGAAAAAAAAGTAGAAATGGATATAGCAGTTTTGCCGGTACCCATGCCTCCTATTAAAAAGAGCCTTTTGTGCTTCTGGAACCCTTTAATTAAAGCTGTGACCACATGGGCTTGAGCATTAAATAAAGGCCGTTTAATCTCTTCGAGGACCTCTAAGGGACTATCTGTACCAGGATGATGAACAGGGATATACTCACTATTTAGGCGCTTGATCAAATCAGGACCAAACATGTGCAAATAGTCACTTATACTCTGAATGTCACCTAAGGTCTCAAGTGGACGATCTTCTAGGACTGCAATCTGATTTTCTGTTTGCATTATATGGCCTCCTGTTCAATCTCCGTCAATGTGATCTTTCCGTTCTGTAATCCGCGGGTAACATATTCATCTAATACATCCTCGTTAGCGATTAGATCGTACACTACCAATTCGGAATAATTCCCATCAAAATCATACACCGTGAGTGGAACAAAACGTTTGTCCTCGATCAACATGTCCATGAGATACGCTGTCCATTCTCTCAGCAGTGGAGTCTCATAGTAGCTATCCATCGCCCAAAACAATTTCTCTTCTATATTCCCGTCCCATGCAAAGATGATATATCCATCTTGTTGTCGCTGTAGGGCGTTTTCACTAACAACAACCCCGGATACTAAGGTCTCATCTTCACGCTGTGACTGATGTTTATACTTTCCTGCAGGGCGGACAGAAAACGATGATTTATCATAATTCTTTTCTCCGATTCCTGGTGCATGCATCAACATAAAGTACACGTCACTTGCTTTTCTTGCGGAATGAAACTGGGCAAATACAGCCTGTACCCTGGAATCAATATCAATGACATTGGCATACACTAGTTCATCCCGAAGTTTCTTCTCTTTTTCAAAGACTTCACGAGTTACAATGAGTGATGTGTGTACTTTTACATAGATATCCTTATGTCGAAACTCCATAAATTTCATTTATATGACCTCCTGAATTAACCTTCGATTGTACGAATGGTGCCGTAGCGATCTACCGTTTTAAACGTAATTTTATATACCTCTTTGTCCGTAATGATTTGCTCAGTGGCAGTTTCTTCAACGGATTGGATTATAGCCTTCTTCACAATCCCCTTTAGTACATGCAGGAGCTCACCTGAACCGACTTTCCCGTTCAGTTTACCTGAAGCCATCCTCATGACCCGATGCATCTCTTTATCTGGTAAGAGTGGCTGCAGCTTCTCTGATGGTTTCTTGGGAGTCGTCCAGTCCATTGTTTTCTTCGTTAATGACGATGCCAAAGAAACCTTCACGATCTGCTCCACATCCATGTGACTCGAGCGAAATAGCTTTAAAGTAAAATTACCTGCTTTCACTTTGTAAAGCGGTTGCTCTAAAAAAGGAATTCGTTCCAGTTCATTGTCCTCATGTAGAAGATCCAAGATACATTGGACTTCATTACGATTTATCATCTTCTCCGCACGTTTTCGACCAATCGTATATACCTGGTGATATGTATCATCATGTGACTGATAAATTCGAATATCATCCAGATTGGCCACAAGCATCGTGACCACATCTTTCGTCATACGGCCGCGGGGAATGTTATAAATCAAAATCCCGTCTGCCGAAACATACTGAAGGAGCTGCCGGAGAAATCGTTTCTCTTTCCTCTCCAATTTCGAACTTGCAGTCTCACTATCAGAATCGTAAGGTGGATTAAGATACATCAACCTAAAGGTATCCCTACTGATACGGCACTCCTCATATCCCCCAAATAAAGCGAAATTCGCTCTCTGACGTAACTCCATATATTTGTTCTCGTTGGGTTCAATCCCAAAGGTAACAGCCTGAGAATCGTCGCTGAGAGTCTCTAGAGCTTTCCCGCTGCCTGCACAAAAATCGGCTACTGAAAAAGCTTCATTGGGATACTGAAGCAGACTGCGTAGACAATGCATGTCCTTTTCGGTTGTTTCGTAATTCCCCATTCGGACCTTATTTCTCTGGATTCGATCGAACATACCCTTTAGATTGTGATTGCTCATATTATCCTCCTCAAAAATAAAGAAGCCGGCACAAGCTCAGCCAGCTCCTCATTGTTTTAATTCACTCTTATCTAACCGGATTGATGACGACCATGATAGAAGGATCTCCTTCAAAGGAAACAAATCCAGGTAGACTACTCCCACTCACCCGAAGATGAATATTTTGAATGCCCTTGTCACAAATCGTGATTGCATCTTTCAGGTATCTTCCGTTGAATTTCATTACAGGAAAATCTTCTCCTACAGCGACGTCTTCAAAGGGATCACAGACCTCACTGTTTTCAGATTCCGTATGAACCACAAATACACCATACTCATCGACTTCTAACGTCACCCGGTTGTTCGTTGCATCCAAAGACAGTGCTCGATTCAGAGTATCATTTAATTCACTCTGATTAATGGATAGCTGCATGCCTTTATTCTCACCCCTGAAGATCACGTTTAGTGAATCTAGTGGGAAGGTGAGATCGAGTTGTCTCCCAAAATATATCGAATTCTTTTCTCTCAGGATCAAATAATGCTTAGTGATACTGAGATCGACCTGTTCACCATGAAAGGAATCTACAATTTGCTTAAAAGCAATTGCTGGTATAAGGGCTGATACGAATTGATCTGGGTCTAAAATGTCTACATCGGTGACATATCGAAAGACCCGATGCCGATCAGTGGCCACGAAACCTAGCTTCCCCTCATGATTATATAAATGAACTCCTGTTAATGCCGGTGTCTTATCATCACCTAAAGCAAACCTTGCAGCGTTAGCTGCCTTTCTAAGAACTTGAGACGGGATTTGTAGAAATTCATCTGTGACAGGCTGAGGTAAATTCGGATACTCCTCGGAAGATAAGATCTTCAGATTCGCTTTTCCCCTCTTCCCATACGATATATGAATGGTCCATCCTTCTTTCACAAAGGTTAAATTCCCATGTGGCAATCGTTTCAGCAAATCAATACCTTCTCTAGCCGGAAACAGAAAACTACCGGTAGAACCACCTGTGTTGGTAATGGGTATCATCTGAAGTAAAGATTGCTCCGTGTCCATCGCCGTAATAAATAACGTCTCGCCTTTAATGTCAAATTTCAGATTTTGCAAAATAGGAATTGACCCTGACTTAGGGACGATTTTTGCACATACAGTAAGTACGTCAAGAATCTGTTCATGCTCAATTTCAAATTGCAGATCATTGACAACTACGTTCTCCGAAATCTCTTGTTCTTGCAGGTCTAATAGCTTAACCATTGAAATTCCTCCTGATGTGGGCACGCAAAAAAGCCATGGAAATAAAAAAAGACATACCTGTGGTATGTTCCTTTAATTCTCCATGGCTAAACGATGCCAATTTTTATGTGTTCTCTTTGAACGGCTCCCTCACTAGCTGTATTGAACAGCAGTGAAAATAAATAATTCAATCGTAATAAGCTGATAATACAGCATTGTTGTGTAACTTTCAACCAAAAGGTATAAGCGGATCGATATACAAAGATCTGTTATACCTTTTGGTATGAAAACTTACCACTTAACTTTATTGATGATCAAGCTCATCCAGGATTTCAATGAATTCAGTAATTTCGAAACCTCCAAAAGCAAAGGTAACCGAATTCTTGACATAAGTTGTATCAAGAAGATCTGTACCTTCTAAATCAAATTCGAGTGAAAAAGTCCCAGTAATGTCACACTCTCCAATTATAGTTTTGTCTAGTTCAGACTCTATCACTAAAAGAGATACCGAGACTGTTGTTGAAAATGTACCGTATATATAAAATTTCTCTCGTTCTCCCACTCCTTCAACTGCAAATTCAGGGATTTCTGAGAGGACTTCAATTACATCCCCGAAAGCTAAATATCCTGTTTTTAAATATGATTGTAATTCACTATTAAAATGAAAGTAGCCTTGAAATCCTTCACTTTTAATCAGCGCATGCTGCCAATTTTCTTTGGTGAAAATTTCATGGCACAGATCTATAGAAGCCAAATCTAATAATGCCAACCTTGTCTTAATATGATTTAGGTCTGAAACATAACTGATAAAGTTAACTCCTCTTACCATAATTAAACTCTTACCGACTATCTCTTTAAATTCCTTAGAAAGTTCATATCTTGCTTGAATGGGCTTGTTTTTTTCATCGATTTCCCACCAGTCTTCTTTAGTATCGTTTGTTACAAATATCAAATCCTTACCCTCTTTTGATGCCTGATCAAGAGTCTGTTTCCATAAGATCAAATCTCCAAATTTTCTTTGTTTGGTTCCATCTTCCTCGTCTTTCTTTATATCTTTATATCCAGGAGGAATTAGATGCTTATATCTGACCTCTCCTTCCTGAAATAGAGAAATCATTTCTGAGAGAGTGTAAGAATCACCGGTTGCTCCATCCTTCATAATTCCAGTAACAAAATTCTTTACATCGTCTACATGGAGCATCTGTTTATTCGCTTCTATGTCATACTCTATGGAATTCTCGTAATTCTTTAGAGATGCATGTATGTCAGACATACTCTGATTAATCTGCCCTCTCAGTTCTTCAAGTAAGGGATACTTGTACTCCTGATGTTTAAGGAACTCTCCTTCTAATGAATTTTTATTCTTACTAATAGATTGTCTGATTGAGTTTATGAACGTCGTATATTTATTAAAATTTTTCTTATGTTCCTTTTGATGATTCTCATGAAACTCTCTTACTACTTGATGTGGTAACCAAATTCGCTTCCTCATTGATCTTAAAATTTCAAGGGACTCTTTTGTTGCCTCTGGATTAAGATGATATAATCGTAGCAATACATTGGTATCCAGTACCACCATAGCTTCATTGTCCCATGTAGTCTTAAAGTTCTCAAAATTATCTATCAAGTGAATTCCCCCAGCATCATCAGTATGTATACAATCCCCATGATTGTAACAAGAAATAGAATCACTTCCAATATCAAACTTTCCACAATGACCACCTGATAGGCATACAAAAAAACAGTACCCTTCAAAAAAAGGGGTACTGTTTTTCAGTTAATTTGCTATGCTTTATTCAATCCATATTTCTTAACGATAGGAAGTGCGATTTCTTCAGCTGCAACCTGCGGGTAACGAAGGACAATCGTATTTTCGGTACGTGTTGTAACGTTACCACCCAGTGCTTTTAATAACTCACGAAATGCAGCATCCAATACATCCTCATCTTCATGGGTATAAGCCCCTTGTGCAAAAAACTTAAAGTTTTTATCTATTAACATAATGAAACACTCTCCTTAGATAATTTCTAAAGAAGGCATGCCGGTATGCTCGGCTGCCTCACTCTCATGGAATTACGGTGCAGATCTAATTCATTTCGTGTGATGAAACTTGGAATGAGACGTAAAATTGCTGTGTTAAACAAGTTCTTTGCAATGTCTGGCAACCATATGCAATCCAAAAACCAGCAATCCAGCAGCTCTTCCTTGTCCATAGCAGGAAAAGAAATACTTAGTCCCAAATGATATGATCGAATGGTTAACTGCAGCTTTCCTTCTACCTCATGTACACATAAATTAGTGTACGGATCTCCAATTGGGTAAAAAGAGCATACCGTGATTTTACCTTGCTGATATGAGATGCCATTGCAACAGTCACACTCAAGTGTACTCACTGCCCCAAGTTCATAGTTCTTTTCAATTAAACCTAATTTTTGCATCAAATTCCCTGTTTTATCTGTCATATCAGTTCTCAGAATCACTGTCATTAGATTGAGGAGAGAACATTCCTCTCATCATATCGACAATGATATCCCCCATCAGTGGTACACTTCTACCTAGAGATACATTGATAAGCGTACGCATCTTTTCTTCCGTAAGGATTGTTGGATTAGCTGCTTCGACCGGATATTTGACCTGTTTCAATGACTCATCTAACCTTTCGGTACCGTCAAAATGATAGGTCCAAATTTTTTCTTCATCATTGGAAGGATACATATTAACGCGAATAATTTCGGCATATCCGTCGTCCAATGATAAAACTGTGTCGCTTGCAGTGAAACCATTATCCATTAGGAAATTAAAGCACTCTTGTTCAACTAAAGGTAGTAACTCAGAGAGTTCATATCTAGCACATGTTCTTCTTACAATTCCCCCGTCTACAAGATGCAAGATATAAATAGTAACTCCCACTGTCAGTTCCATATATATTCCTCCATGTGAACCCCTTTCGCCGCGGGATTCAGAAACTTCCCCGCGGCAGGGGCTTAAAAGGATTGATGATTTAGAAATCAAACCATGAAATCCCACATGAAATTGGCAACAACATTTTTATGTGCTCCTACCTCAGAAAGGCAAGTCATCATCTGAGATGTCAATCGGCTTTCCATCTTCAGAGAATGGATCCTGATTACTGGAACGAGAATTATAGTTAGACTGGCTTCTCCCTCCACCGGACGGTTCTTCAGGTCTGTTTTGACTATTACCACCTCGGTTATCCCGGTTGGCCGATTCTAAAAAACGAACATTGTCAGCAATAACTTCTGTGACATAGACGCGTTTTCCCTCGTTATTCTCATAATTACGAACCTGAATTCGACCTTCAACTGCTGCTAAGCGGCCTTTACGCAAATAATTGGCACACGTTTCTGCTAATTGACGCCAAGTGACGATCGGGATAAAATCTGCTTCCTTTTCGCCCCCTTGACTTGTAAAAGGTCTATCCACTGCCAAAGTAAACTGAGTTACGGCAGTTCCGCTCGGAGTATAACGTAAATCAGGGTCACGAGTTAACCGACCAATCAATACCACTCTGTTCAACATATGTAACACTCTCCCTAAATTTATTTTACTTACTCTACCATGAGTGAAACCTGGGGGGTGAAGCCTAGGTCCAATAAATCGTCGATTCCTTTACCTTGTGACATATCCCACAGAGCCAAGCTAAGCTTCATATCTGTATTTTCTGCGAAGAAAGCAGCGCATAATTCCAAGGCCTGTTGCACCTCTGGAGTGGACACCGCATCTGCATCAAAAGCAAGTACAACATGCTTACAGCCTAATTGTTTAAGCGGCTCTAAAATAAGGGGATATGATCCAACACCAGGCAGACCGAAAAATGGCTTTAATAAACCATCTGCGGCTTTATCTGCCTTTAAGGCACCTTCGGTAACCCATACCTCGGAACAATCGATTAATTCTTCCGGACTCTCGCCAAGCTGCCAATAGGGCATGCAAGGTGCCGGTAAAGCGAAGTGATAAGGAATGGGCCCACCGATTGAAGAACCGTTTGTTTTGGATCCACTGCTCCACCACCAGTATCTTTGGGTTTGTTTAAGTTCAATGCTGAAAACGAACTGACCGCTTTTAGAAGTACACACTTTCTTGTCTTTCTCTGTCAGTTGAACAATCATTGTTTTCCCTTGAACTTCTATTTCGCATTGTGCACGACGTTTACCCAGCTCATTTTTTTCTATTTCCTTCTTAATGACTCCTTTGATTGCCCCCTTCATGTCTATCTCCAGTGGAGGATTGTCTACACGGATCTGCCAACCTGTGATTTCATTGTAGATGGACCGAAATGGCACCATCAGGCCAGAATATCCGGCCATCGTCCAGTACGGACCATATTGTCCCTCATTTACAAAGAAACCTGGTACGCCCAACAAATCAGATTCATCACTTAACCGATGAATGATTTTTTTGGCAACCTTGTATCGATCACCAACAGGCATTGTCCGGTATTCCCTGGTTCTAATAACCGGTTCCTCCATTTTTCGAACATCACGTAAATGATTTTCGTGGAAAACGGATAACGGAAGTTCTTGGGTCATTACTCGATAGACACGATTCAGGTGACGATTAGATTTTTTGTCAACAGAGTCTACCTGCATGATTTCCACTTTAGTCGTAGGCCTCTTATCCGGATCAAGATAATGTTTATACTGCCTGCCCATGGTGGAATCGAAGTAATCGTCTGATGCAATTCTCATGCAATTGACAACGGACTGATCACTATCAATTGCACACCATCCTTTGTGACCACAAATCGGACAACGGGACATGATCTCATACCATCCTGGCTGATTTCTTAATCTACGTAGCTTCATGAGCATATTTCCTCCCTTATTGTTGACGTTTAATTGAACTACTGGATATTCAGTACAGATTTAGTGTTGTGAATTCGATTTTCCCGCCAAGAAAAGTCATCTGTACACCAGCAGTCAATCTTCTTCCAGATCTGCAGCTGCAAACGTCTTATGCAAAAAAAGGCACATTCATTAAGTGAATGTGCCTTCCTGGCGTAAACAGATAGCAAAAAAAGGACGCACGTATAGTGGGCGTCCTTTATAGCAACTGTTACTTTATCTTAAATCGATGCTTAATAGCATATCTCACTCTTCACCATCTTTAGATGCGAAGAAAATCAATTCGTTTTCGTATTAAAGTGATTATACCATTTGTCATTTGGTGGGTAAAGTTAAGAAATGAAAGGGGCAATGATAAACAGCTTATATGCCGTATCATTGCCCCTTTGCGTGCGTTATTAAGTTGATTTAAGTTTATCACACGTCATAAATTATGACAACGACATAGTTTGATAGAAACTGCCAAAATTATCTTTACCCTAATATATTAATATGCTATAGTCGAAGTGCGTGCAAAGCAATGGGTGAAGTCTCTTCGTATCGAAGAAACGGACCTCTGTTTAGTCGCACACAAATTCAAAATTGTGTGTTTTTTTTATCTCTCATTACTAATTAATTACTATATTAAATAACTACCGTAAAAGAAAAAAGCCCCTATCGCGAGAGCAAATCGTGTCTTCGGCCGCCAAGCGTACGACATGAATTGCTAGAAGATTAGGGACTCTACTTACAAACATTTGTGAAACCATCTTATCACAGAGTTTTTTAAAAGTGAAGTCCCTACTCTTCTTCAATGTTGCCTAATTGGGTGTCAATTAAAGGAGAGTTTTTATGTATGAAAAAAACCTGAAGGGTTCCCCTCATAAGTTACTGTACTATCGTTATAGACCCACGGGTGCGGAGGAATCGAAGATCCGGGTCGTAAACGAAGAAGAACAGGCTTATACCAAAAAAGAAATCGAAAAAATCTATATACCTGAAGAAGAAATAAGACGGTTCAGCTTAGATAAGCATGGGCAACCCATACCGCATGTCGATGGTCACATGACGATTATAAGTAACTACATATGGGATTACTGGGGGCACTTTTTTAGCGCTGAAGGGGTTGCTTTGTATGGCCATCTTAAGCGTTTCTGCTACGGTGATAAAGACTACTGTTGGCCCGACCTCAAGCTCATATCACAAAAAATGAATAAAAGCCGCAATACAGTGAAAAGAATACTTGGAATTTTAGAGAAGTATGGATTTGTTGTCGTCTTCAATGTCCAAAATGCTGACAAAAACAATCTGGAGGAAAGCCCACTTTATAAGGTGCGTAAGAAGGTCCCTTTTCTACCAGTTGAATTGTATGAGCAGCTGCCCACAGAATTAAGGTTAGATCACGATAAGTACATGCAGCGGATCGTGGAGGACATGGATGATGTCATTCATCTGGACCCATCAGTTGATTTTACGGAAGTATATGACAACGTAATCCAGAAAGGTACGGTAGTTAGAAAACAAAAAACAGGTCAAAAATTGGAGAAGGAAACTCAAACCAAAGTTAAGTCACTCGAAATTGAACGATCGGACCAGGACAGAAACTTATGGATTGAGGCTCTCAACATTTTACAAATTAAAATGACGAAGCCGTCTTTTGATACCTGGCTAAAAGATTCATTCTGTATTAAACGTGATCGCATTGTGACTGTCTATTCACCTACTCAATTCGCTTCAGAATGGTTAAGTACCCGAATGGATATTTTGATACGTGAGGCGTTGCTACAGTCTGATCCAAGTATTGAGGATTTTAAGTATGATTATTTGTATCAATAACTTAATTGTAAATTTCATTAAATAATGATTTCAAAATAACCGCAGTCCTCAATGGAGTTGAGAAACTCGGTTATTTTTTATTTTTATGTTCATTTGTCCAATAAAAATAAAGTATTTTCTTAGTGCTTAAGTTAAGATAAGTCCCCTGTTTAAGCACTACATGCTACCCGCGTACGTTCTTTAATAGGTGATTGGAAATGGAATATAATGAGGAGGACGTAGCCCAAGCGAAGGCGCGGGAGCGTTCTTTTTATTGAACTAACTGACAGTTAAGTAGCAACGCATTACAAAAAGCCGTATACAAAAAACAAATCTAAAAATTATCGTTTAAATCGTACACGGTCCAAAACGATTAGAATATGTTCACCTTTAAGGTAGGTAAACAAAAAGACATGATAAAGAAGTTTATCCAGTGTTTCGGCTAAAGGCTACGCAGAATCCCGGCTTCTTCACGGAGTAGAAGCCGGGATTCTGCGTACTCGAGAAAATTGTTTTGCCTTTTTAGCGTGAAAAATCTATCAGGTCAACCTCATAAGTGCGGAAATCGCCCGAAAATCTCTCCGGCCGTTCCGCCCAGTTTCGGCGGCCAATTCACCTTGATTTTCTCGATTTCAGGTAGAGGAAAACCAGCTTCGGTCATTACTTGAATAATTTCATCACGCTCTAGTTTTAAATTTTCAAAGACGTCGGCCACCTTATTCGTATCCCACTTCCAGTCGATTTTTGCATGGGAAGCGATATCCACCGGTTTAAAACCGATCTCATTAAAACACTCGGCCATTTCTTCGTTTGTAACGGTGTTAAAGACACTTCTGATCCCAGCCTCGATTACACCCATCTCGTCAGATAGCGCTAAAAATGCTTTTCCTAAGTCAGGAATGCTTGTCTTGAGGGTATCCTGAATGCCTTTGCCGATCTCCGAGATAGAGTATTCAGCATAGTGAAGAAGTTTAGCCATGTTTTTGGCTGTAATATCATCCCATACTTCGGTTAATGCCTCGGCCACTTCGCCTACATCGTCTGGAAAGACTGCTTTTAATAAGCTCACCAACTTTCCTTGAGGTTTTAATCCAAGTGAATGCAACCCTTTCGCAATTTTAGAAGCAGGAAATTTAAGCTCTTTTAGCTTCGCGGCTATTTTTGCTGGTTTCAAACCGTCTAAATCGAGCAGCTTCGCCAGAGCAAGTGGATCTGTTAGGGTTGCGTTGTAGTTGTCTTCGACCTGACTCATAATGGACTTTAAGATCGCATCTGGAATTTCTTCTAAGTTGGGAATAGCTTCGTTAAAAGTTTGATTCACGTTTAGTTCTGGAAGGCCAGGTAGTTGCAGTGTTGCAGAGACCTGTAGAAGAAATGTCTCCTTATTGAGTGATATAAACATCTTCCCAGTAACTTTTGTACCTAATGTAAATGTAGCAATGGTTATATCTTGTACCTTCAGTTCAATACTTTGGTCCGGGAATTCATATATTAACGCGGCCTGGCCTTCAAAGTTATCCATCCCCGACAACCGACAACGGAGCTGAAATTTAGAAAGTCCCCTTACACTGTACGCTAGCAAACACTCGAAGGTATTCTGCGCCGCTTTAATGGCCACACTTTGCGTTATGCCAAAAAGTGACATCTTTGCAGAGAGATGGATATATCCGAACTCCTCAGTCCACTCACTAGTTTGAGTTGAGTCGATGATGAAGAAAGGACCTTTCGTACCCGTTTCGTCGGTAATTTTCAGTACCCCGCCTAAATCAGTGATACCCAGCTCGCCTTCTGCTTTAACCCCGCTATTTTGCTGAAATTCAATCAACGCTCTGCATGCTAATCCGAATAATGACACCTCAGCATTCATGGCTAATCCACGATAGATCTTACCAGGGTCTGATGGGGGTTCAAAACCATCAGGGTCAGCGACAACATACATCGTTAAATCTTTAATCTTAACTTCTTTAAGCAGAACAAAGTCCCTCAATGGGATCTTTGTGAAATATTCAACAAGACGGGAAAGCGGAATTCCATCTTGAGAGGATGACGACGCCCGAAGGGAAGCAAGTAGTGCCGATGGGACTTGGCCATTAATAAACTTGACCCCTGCCTCCATGATGATCTGATCAGCAGAACCTTCTTCTCCTATGGCAATCTCACCAGATAAGCTAATTTCAGTTCCCGTTGTGCCTAAAGCTATACCTACGCCAAACTTTTGTATAGTAATGCCGGAGAATCCAAAGGGATCAGTCCATCCAGTTGTTTCTGCCATCTCTTGACCTTGTTTTTTAACCCCAGTTAAAGCACATGTGAATTCAAAAGTTCCGTTCGGTAAAACTGCTCCCCCACCATCCAAGAATAAAGAGTCGTTTTGAATGTCTAGTTTGAGTGTCGTCCGAAGCTGAAGTGAATCCGTCTTGATGATGATTCGAGGATTCAAAAGTTTAAGAGATCCCATGGCGGGAGGGTCACTCGGTACTTTAACCTCAATAGGTCCTGAAAATACTTCAGATGTAAAAGGCGTACTTAAATCAAGAGGATTAAGTGTGCCGAAGATACTTTGCAATAGGGTAATGGGTTGACCTTCAATATCCAATGTGGAAAAAAAGGAAATCCCTTTGGTTGCGAAGTCTGGATGAACCGTAAAAAGATTTGGTGGAAAGGGTAAGTTATCGACCGAGGCGAAAACAAGACCCGAGTTATGCATTTTATATGAAGATTGAAAGATGGAAAGCGTATTTCGTAACCAGGTAGCCACGCTTGCTGGCTCCCACCCATCAGGCAGCTTAACCCCAATCGTACATTCCGGCTTATCTGCGACGAGAAAAAATTCTAGTGCCACCAAAGGTTTGGTTAGCCCTAGAATATTTACTTTACTCTGTCCCCGAATTATAATGCTGCTTTCATTCTGCATTTGTATAGAAGCGTCGTTCAGCATCAACTTATCTGAAATGAAGGTCTGTATTAACGCTTTGAGTTCATTGTTGAGATGAGAAACATCCGGCAAGGTAAATTCTTCGCCACTCATCCCCGCTTTCAAAGTCGCTTCAAGCTCCGTAATCAGCATGTATGTTCACCCAACTTTTCTTATTTATAGTTGAAATGATTCCCCCAATCTTATCTGAATATGCTTTTGTCCGATGAAAATAAAGTGAGGTTTGGTTCAACTAACTGGGAACGTTAGTTCAATAAATAGGCTTTTACCACTTTTGAGCAACATGCTAAAGTACCGTAGTACCCAGTTAACCTCTGAGTCTAATGTGGAGCTTAGAAAGACTACTATAAAGTATTTGTGGTAAGTGGTACCGTATTAGAAGGAATTAGCCCTTAATAGGCGTATATATAATTGTGCAGTGACCTCTCAGGGAACAACCGCCCAGAATAGGTTTGGAGCCGGCAGGACATCCTCCTGGACTTCTTTAACAGAAATGGCGCGCTCCATGTTTTTGGTGCTGCACATTTGATGATTATTCAACCTGTCGAAATGACAGTTTTTTTTTTGCTCATGTTTTGATTATCGAAAGCACCCTTTTTTCACCAAGCCGTTTTGTTAAACGCGGCATACGAATCGGCCGTATAGATCTGGATGATATTTTGTGGCGGCACAGAAGCATCTTCATTTAAAAAAGAAATAGTATCCTCTGGCCCCATCCCCCATGCTATGCAACTCGATAGTGCGCGGAGGGCTGTCGTCAGTAAGCCATGAAGTTTCATTTCTTCGATCTCTTCAGAAGATGTCTCTGCCAGAAATTCTCGATGTATTGCAAATGTAATTGGACTGTAGTCCGATATCGGGGCGATAAATTTCAGCACATATGCTTGCCGATTTGGATCCCTCACCCAATCCGATTCAAGCCTTTGATCTTTAAATAACTTAGCCACATTCATTATAAACTCAGGCCGCAGATGCACATCCCCGCCATAGTCAAGCACATCCTCTGTACATAGGAATCCATTGATTTGATGATCTTCGTAAAGTTTAAACGCGACAAAGTCTCTGACTTCGTTTGATGTATCTCCTATCCCACTATAGTTTTTTCTTAGGTCATACACGTTGCCTTCTCTTCTTACGGTTTTGTTATCCAGGTCAAAAATAACGTCGTGTTCAATTAAGTATTTTGCAAGTGGCGTGTCTTGCCTTATCGTTTCTCTTAAATTTAGTAGCCCAAGCATCTGTATGGAGGCGCAGCCATCCATATTGGTCGTACTATGATAGGAAGCTAAGTATAGATCAGGTCTTATCAGTGAATCTTCCATAATTTCATTTGCTTCACAAAAAGAATCCAGCGAAACATCATCGTTCATAATGATAAAATCCTCAATCTGCTCCTCAGAGAGTCCAAAATATCTGCACATGGATTCCATTAATGAATCTTTGCTGGTCATATCAAAAATAAAGGGTGTTGTCATCACATTATCATCTCCTATTACTCTTAGTATAAGACAATAGGTGCAAGCCTTGAAAGGAGGTTCTCGATGTTTGGAAACTGTACGAATGTGACCACCTATATTTATTCATAATAAGGTGAGTTTCCATTTCATATTACGCTTCTCGAAAATTGAGAGGCTACCTATATATTTTTGAGAAGCTGTTTCTCGAAGGTTGAAAGTCTGCATCTCAAAAATTGAGAAGCGGCGTATCTCAGAATTTGAGAAGCGAGAGTATAGCGGTATTCTTGCTTCTCAGAATTTGAGAAGCAGCTTCTCAAAATTATATAATCGGTTTAGCTTCTCAATATTTGATAGTACCCCCTTTAAAATTTGAGAGAAGGTATCTCAGAATTCGAGATATCCTATCTCAGATATTGATGGACCCCCTCTCAAATATTGAGAATAAATAATAACAATCTTTAATCCTTAGAAATAAGCTTTAAAAAGAATTAGAACTGAAGAATAGTTTTCATCATAAAAAAAGAACGCGGCTGATTAGCCGCATTCTCTGTTTAATCTTTTATTAAAGTCATTAAGAAGCAAATCTAACTCCTGAGATACTCTTAGCACCTCTGGCGACATTAACCCATGAAGTGTTCCAGCTTCATGCATTTCTAATCGCTTAATCTCTATTTCCTCGCAGATATCGGTTGGTTTATCCATTGTATAACCTCCAGATAGAATATGTGATAGTGGTTTTCCCAGTCTCAGCATTTATCTATTCCAAATTTGGTCATCATGAAAAATGCCTGAATCGTTTAATGTCTGCCACCAATTGCGGAAAGCATCGTTAATGTCTTCACGTTCTTCATGTAATGGATAGGGCCCACCGAATTTGGTGCCGGTGACTAAATATGAATTGTCCAGCTGCGCTGTATGAAGCTCATCTTCAATCCATGACTCGAATGCTCTTGCAAATAGTTCATGGTCTCTTTTCCAGTATGGTCCGCGAGATCTGGCATCAAGTAGGAAGTTACTTTCATCCGTGGGAACACGGAATGAAGCCGGAACTTCTAATCCTTTACGCTGTAGCATGTTACAGTAGAGTAACCCGATATCATTCCACATTCGCGGTTTAACATTAAAATTACCGTTTTTAAGAACCAGCATTGCAGCATCGATGTCATTATTATTCATTTCGAGTAGTTCAATAACACGAGCCCGATATTGGTACTCCTCAGATGGTAGCGGATCCGGAACGATCACGCGTTTCACACCATCTCCCTCTTTTATAATTTTCATTAGTTCAGTAAAGGCGATACCCACATTACGGGGTAAATAGTTACCCGGCTTATGTCCAGTCAGTGAGAGAGGTTTGCCATTGGAGAATTGATGAGAGAACGAATATAAGTTGAAGTCCAATGCATGTGCCCACTCATGGCAAAGGGATCCCCCACCTCTGAGTTTAGTAATGTTCATGATATTGCTGCCAGGCTCGTAATGAGCTGAGGCTGACCCAGATCCTCTTGCACCGAAGGCTAATCCTAACAAGCCATAGAAAGATGCTGCCTTGTTTGGAATGTCTAACAGGCCCACCAGATCGTTTAGGGCGTGGCCACAACTTAAAACATGATACCTCCCAGCGACATCCTGAACCCAATTACCAAACTGAACCCCTCTAACACCAAAGATATCGATTAGATCATCCGGTTTATTAACTCCAGATGCTTCATTGGATTTTCGGACTACCTCTTCAGGAACGAGCCGTTCCCACTTTTCTTTATTCTCTTTAATGGTTGTCTTTTTCACTCTACTTGTGTTCAGCCAATTCCAGTCCTTACCCTGTTCAGAATAAAATGCTTTCTGAATCAAGTTATACAAGCCAGGATGGCCGCGCCGAGTACTATAGAACAGTGATTGAAATCGATCTCCCAATGCGAGCCAAAATTGTGAACGAACCAATTCAGGTTGCTCATCAATTCTATGGGAATAGGTTGAAAGTCGAGCCTGATACAAAGCTTCTTTAAGCATCTGGAAAGCTTTATTCATGCGATCCTCATCCTTGGCTCCGGACAAGATGGACTGTAGTGCTCCTATGCCCTGAATATAGTCTGCCCGCTTTTGTGGTGTATCCTCCGGATTCTGGCACACTCGTGCCCATATCAATTTAATCGCGAAGGCAGCTTCCGAAGTAAATCCTTCAGCCTGGAGACTTCTCAGATCAAAATCCTTTAGTAATTCATTCTTGCAGACCATTTGGTATGCCACCGAAGGGTTCTCTTCAATTTTGGACCAATCTACTCTGGATTGTTGACTCAAGTGTTTTTTTGCACCAAGTAATTCTTCCCCGACATCATAAACATAGGAATTCTTCGAATTCCTATGAGCCCAGCCCTTTGTTTCCGCAGGTACTAGAGCATTTGCAGATAAGATTGCATTTTGATTTGGGAAATAGTCGAAAAGTGAAATTTGATTCATATTTATTACCTCCATACTCTCCCGCGGTAGGCGGGAGGTTTTTTCTCCGCCAGCCGGCTGGGATTGCATGTGGTTCCTACCTAGGTTACAAAGGAAACCTAATTTCTTTTGATTGTGATTGCATGTTGCAAAGACAATCCTCCTGTTTTTGGACGCAAAAAAGGAGACTTAAATACACGTGTGTTCCGTGTTAAGTCTCCTAATACAAGTCCTTAATTTATAGGCTAATAACTTAGCATACTCCCTCTTTGTCTCATTTAATGTGACAAAGAAAATTAATGAAGCTTTTAATAGATTTAGTATAC
The DNA here is from genome assembly GCF_057334655.1 of Paenibacillus sp. AGC31. NCBI lineage: Bacteria > Bacillati > Bacillota > Bacilli > Caryophanales > Paenibacillaceae > Paenibacillus > Paenibacillus sp. AGC31. The sequence continues at coordinate 70,215 of NZ_JBHFJH010000029.1, read as the reverse complement.
ATTAGGATAAGTCAGTTGTAAATTTATAGAAAGAAACTTTAGGTGATTATTTGGCAGTCATTGAATAATGATTCAATTATAGCTAACGTTAATTAGGATGTAGGCATAAAACGTAGTTTCGTAAAAGAACTTAAAAAGGCAGTCGAGAAATTGTCGACTGCCAGAACTAAAGTTAATTAAGGTATATAATTATAAAGGTGACCCCAACCACTACTCATAGTCTCAACTACTAGTCTATACTCTTTACCACCCTCTAGATAATAGTGTGTTTTAACTTTAGGGTTTGAAGGAGTTGCAACTATTGTATGCATACTTACCCAACTGCCTGATTTATTTTCTTGTAGTGTTACAGTCACCCTATAGTTCCCGCTATAGTGAACAGCTTCCAGTTCCCCGTATTGATGTTGTCCCATAATTGGACGACTCTCTTTCGTACCATCTGTAACAACAGTCCCTGTTTGGTCATTCGCAGCAAACACCTGACTTGAAAATGCCCCCATTAAAACCAATACCATCAGAATAGAAAACCAACTTTTTTTCATCATTAAAGATCTCCTCCTTAAATTAGTATGTAAAAATTGATTCTTACTACATGTTTACATTACCATATAATTACTTATTTGCATATGATATCTATCACAATGCATGAATTCAAAAATTATAGTGAAAATGTTCTTTTTTAGCTGAGCTATTTGGAACTTAATTGATAACAACAAACTTTTAACCTAAATTTTTAATTCAGGGTTGTATAACGCTCCTTTACTTTTCCTACATAGTGAAGAGGAAATAACCACTTCAAATAAAAGATTCACAGAGAGGATGTATTATTTATGGCACTTAATGGTTACAAGGTTTTCGTTGACCCCGGGCATGGCGGTAAAGACCCCGGGGCTGTAGGCGGCGGGTACACGGAGGCAGCAATCGTACTCGATATCGGTAAATTCCTGAAGACCGAATTGGAGAAACTGGGCGCTACGGTCCAAATGAGTCGCTCTACTGATACCTACCCTGAAAACCCGGATCGCTCTATAGCGTCCAATAATTTTGGGGCCGACATTTATGTGAGTCTCCACATTAATGCGGGTGGGGGTACCGGTATTGAAACATGGATCCACGACAATGCAAGCAGCTATACCACTTCATTGGCTAATGCTGTTAACAACGCATTGGTTGCTGCATTGGGCAAGACCAATCGTGGGGTGAAGAAAGCGCCAAGCCAACGTGGCGGGACGAATATTCACGTCATTGATCCTAAAAATACTAAAGCGTGGGCCATTCTTCCTGAAATGCTATTTATCGATACCGCATCAGACCGCAATACGTTGGTTGCCAATAAACAAGCATGTGCCCGAGCAATTGCTAACGGGATCAACAGCTTTGCCATGACTCTCCCTCCGATTTAATTCGTAAACCAAAAAAAGATTAAGAACTTAACCGTTCTTAATCTTTTTTTGGTTTTTTGTTTAAGTAATTTTCGACTCAAGGTTGTATAAAAGTCCCCTACTTTTCCTACATAGTGAAGAGGAAATAATCCACTTCAAATAAAAGATTCACAGAAAGGATGTATTATTTATGGCACTTAATGGTTACAAGGTTTTCGTTGACCCCGGGCATGGCGGTAAAGACCCCGGGGCTGTAGGCGGCGGGTACACGGAGGCAGCAATCGTACTCGATATCGGTAAATTTTTGAAGACCGAACTGGAGAAACTGGGCGCTACGGTCCAAATGAGTCGCTCTACTGATACCTACCCTGAAAACCCGGATCGCTCTATAGCGTCCAATAATTTTGGGGCCGACATTTATGTGAGTCTCCACATTAATGCGGGTGGGGGTACCGGTATTGAAACATGGATCCACGACAATGCAAGCAGCTATACCACTTCATTGGCTAATGCTGTTAACAACGCATTGGTTGCTGCATTGGGCAAGACCAATCGTGGGGTGAAGAAAGCGCCAAGCCAACGTGGCGGGACGAATATTCACGTCATTGATCCTAAAAATACTAAAGCGTGGGCCATTCTGCCTGAAATGCTGTTTATCGATACCGCATCAGACCGCAATACGTTGGTCGCCAATAAACAAACGTGTGCCCGAGCGATCGCTAACGGCATTAACAGCTTTGCCATGACTCTCCCTCCGATTTAATTCATATGCCGAGAAAAGATCAAGAACGTAACAGTTCTTGATCTTTTTTGTAGTAGTTTGTCTAATATTTCAAATTAGGGTTGTATAACACCCCTTTACTTTTCCTACATAGTGAAGAGGAAATAAACCACTTCAAATAAATGATTAACAGAGAGGATGCATTCTTTTATGGCACTTAATGGTTACAAGGTTTTCGTTGACCCCGGACATGGGGGTAAAGACCCCGGGGCTGTAGGTGGCGGGTACACAGAGGCAGCAATCGTCTTGGATATCGGTAAATTCTTGAAGACTGAACTGGAGAAATTGGGCGCTACGGTCCAGATGAGTCGCTCCACTGATACCTATCCAGAAAACCCGGATCGCTCCGTAGCATCCAACAATTTCGGGGCCGACATTTATGTGAGTCTCCATATTAATGCCGGTGGGGGCACCGGTATCGAAACATGGATCCACGATAATGCAAGTAGCTATACCACTTCATTGGCAAACGCTGTTAACAATGCACTGGTTGCCGCACTGGGCAAGACCAATCGTGGGGTGAAGAAAGCGCCGAGCCAACGTGGCGGGACGAACATTCACGTCATTGATCCTAAGAACACCCGCGCGTGGGCCATTCTGCCTGAAATGCTGTTTATTGATACCGCATCGGACCGAAATACGTTGGTAGCCAATAAACAAACATGCGCCCGAGCAATTGCTAACGGCATTAACAGCTTTGCGATGACTCTCCCTCCAATTAATTAAAAACAAAAAAGGGACTAAGAACTTACAAGTTCTTAATCCCTTTTTTGTTTAAGTGTGTTATTATATTTTTAGAAAAAGGAGGTATATAATGAAAAAAATTCTTTTTATGTTATTTTTAGTCGTGGTATTATCAGCTTGCAGTAATGGAGAAGATTCAGCAAACTCCTCGAATGCCCAGGAACCAGGAAATACAGATGCTTCGAAAATTGAGGAGCTTCAGAACGAGAACACTTCACTTAAAGAACAATTAGAAAATAGCAAAGGCGCGACGGATGAGGCAGATCTCGTCAATAGTTTAAGGGAGACACTCAATCTGACTTTTAAAATAATTTCTGCTATGGAAACTAAGGACTACGCGTATATTGAATCCGTATCTTCCACAGACGTTGAAGTATCACAACAAAACAATTCCATTCTTTTAAAGAACGCAGGATCTACCTCAGAAGTTGCTTTTCTTAACGAAATAAGTTTGGAAGAACTTGAATTTAGAGGATACAACCAAAAAGATAAAGATCACTTTATGCTAGCGTTAGCTAAAGTCATCACCACTAAAGGTTCTGAAGGTAACATTGAGTTGAATTTCGACTTTGTTCGTGCGGATAATGATGGCTGGCTCTTTAATGGTTTTACAACAAATTAAATTTCGTCGTAACTAAGAAGAAGATCATAAACGGAAACTCTCGTTTATGATCTTCTTCTTTTTATTAAATATTCATTTTTTTTGTGTATCCGAAGAATTTGTCTCAAATTCTTTCACCACCGATAGATCAGTTTTAGTTAGTTTATTTAAGGTTTTAACTACCAGTAAAATTGACTTATTAAGTTGTATTAATCTCTTATCTAAATCGTCTAATCTTTGTTTGAAATTACCCAGGACACTTCTTAGTAGAATAATAGCAATTAAACTTGGAAATCCAACCGTCCCGATCAAAGCACCTAAATTCTCAAGAGAAATTGTTTCCACAAGATATTCCCTCCTCTCCTAATCAAAATTAGCTACCTTTCATTTTTAATAAACTCAAGGAATTCAGTAATAATTTCTGAAGCAGCATCTTCTGGTGGTAGATAAATATATCGACTTAATTTTTGTATGTCAGGATTAAATAAGTTCAATAATTCCAAAATCGCTGCTGGCTCGTTGTTTTTTGCAGCAGTCAACAATTCTATGAACTGATTTTCTGAGATAATAGGTTCAACATTTTTCTCTTCCATTTATTCACCGCCTGCTGACTAATGTTTAGTTTAAGAGCAACTTCAGATTCTGTGTAACCCTCTAAATAAATCTTACTTAGTACATTCTTCCCTATATCTGGTAGAGAGCTAATGAGTTGTTCTGCCATAATTTTGTTTTCAGAGAAGGACGTAAAATCCCCCTTTATTGCCTCATCTTCAAAAATTGGTAACTCACGATATTTAATTTTTTTTGCTCTATACTGTACTCTCCAACCAATTCGATAAATCTCTTTCCTATATCGCTCGTATACTGTTTGCTGATTTTCCAACTCGAAAACCACTCCTTTCGAAATAAACTTTCTACATATGTAGGGAAAACAAAGAAATATTTTACAACCAAAATAGGAACATTTGTTCTATTTTATTATAACATTCTTATCGTTTTTTGGCTTCTATTTATAACGAAGCTATTTAAATTTAGACCTGTATTTAAACTGATACGTTTCTTACAAAATTGAACAGAAGTGAAGGTAAGTATCAATAAGAACCAAAAGCCTAAAATTGCTCCTGCACGCTATAATCCATGCAATCTGGTAGTTGAATATACCCTTAAAATTTGTTATCATTTAGTTATAAATAACTCACCATCAGGCGCCAACCTATGTTTATGGAGATTGGGTTCCGCCATATGAAAAAGAGCCTTACCGCGTCAACGGTAACGACTCTTAGGACCCAAAAGGCTGTGGACTGCGACGGCGTGCATGAACTGAATAATGCTATTCAAGCGAAACCCACCGTCAGGCTTCCGACCTATGTATATGGAGATCGGGTTCGGCCATATACGAGAAAGAGTCTTCATTGCTGCCAACGGTCAAGACTCTGAGGACCCAAAAGGCTGTGGATTGCCAAAGCGAACATGAACTAAATAATGCTATTTAAGCGAAACCCACCGTCAGGCGTCCGACCTTATGAGGTGGGTTTTCTCTTGCCATGAATTCTTGAGCAAATCACGTTGATTTATAGTCTTCCTTCATGAATTTGCGATAAATGTCACCTCAAAAAACAACCATCTTAATTAAGATGGTTGTTTTTTTTATTTTTTAAAGTCGGGTTATTGCGGCAATGGGTGCATAAACAATGGCTACAATTCCAAATGTGATCATAGGATAGGTCCATAACCGGTCGGTATTAGGATTCCTTCTTCCGATCAGATAGTAAATTGAAATCATAATTGCAGTCACAAGTATGCCTGGAATAAAGAAACTCAAAAATAATGACACATCAAACTCCATTTTGCTCAAAATTTCACCTCGTCACTTACGGTTAAAACGCAAATCCTATCTGGCCGTGTTGGTCCCTTATCACGCCTATATTGTCATTGTTCTTATGCATCACCCCCGCAAATCTGCGGAAGAACAACGAACTAATTTCGTTGGCAAAGGCACGGATTACACGGCCACAAACACTTTGTCCAATCATCTCGTATATACGAGACATTGGAGTGTGCTCAGGGAATTTAAACCATGCTGGAATCTGGAAAATACGCCGTAATTCATTGATAGTCAAGAAACGCCATTGGTCGCCCTGTTCGTTTAGAACATAGGAGTTACTGGCACTATGACTTCGATATCTTGCGGGTATGCATTGTAGTTCAGTACACTCTTCTGGTTTGACGAAGGTTTTATCCGTATTGCGATCTGCCCACGAGTTATTCTTCGCTTTCTTTCCTAGAAAACTATCCCACCAAGTTTTGACCGATTTCCATTCATGATCTTTTGCAGTATCCAGGTACTCTTTTAATTTGTGTCTTCGGAATACTGGAGCTTTTGGTTCACGGAATAGATCAAAGTCCTCTTTATCCTTAACAAAGAGTGTATAGGAACGCTTCCGATGCGCTATAGAACCAAAGTTATAACTATCAATCGTGATAGGCCCAATCATATATGGATAATCAGGAGTCAAAAGTTCCTGAAGATTATGAAACACAGTAGATTGATAGAATGCCGGGACGTTCTCAGAAAAAATAACACGTGGATCCGCGGCTTTCAATATTTTATATGTTCCTAGGACAATGTTATCGAAATAACCTTGTCCGCCGTCTCCTATACTACTGTGTTCGGAACAATCCAAGGAGATGAAAGCTACATCAGCCTTAGCCACCGTGTTGCAATCTCTTAGATCACCATTGATAGGTAGGAATAAGGAAAGTTCTCTTTGATAACCTCCGCGCAATCTTCTTCGATTTCAACTTCCTGTACGGCCGTGTAGTATTGGCTATCTACAAACATGGAAGCTCCTATCCCAGATCCCGAACAAACCGTTAGAAGGCGAATGCGTTCGTCTGATGACTCAAATGTTTCAGTATCGAATAAGCGGAATCGGAGTGGTCTCACAACAATTTCTGCATGCTGGCCATTGCGATATACACTTATTTCAATTTTATCCTGAATGCAAAGGATAGACGAAAATTTCGATCCGGATGTGTCTACAAGTGGACGTGGTTTGCCGCTAGTACGGTTCATTCTAGACGAAACGCTGACCTCATACACATCTTGTGTTTCATCGAATGGACTATTCCGGATCGTAATTTGCTTATTCATTTCATCGACTTGAACAAATAGTTCTGATCCAGGTATCAGACCTGCAGCTTCACATACCATGTGTTGAAGCCACAAGCGTGGAGCATTATTCTTTTTACTTACCGTGTAGACCTTTTTTAAAGTCAATTTGCGATTGTTCATATTTGAGTTTCCCCATAGGTGAGGGGGAATCCCCTCAACCTCATGGGGATTCCCTCCTTCCTATTCGTTAATTATGTTAACAACCAAACTGTGCCCCAGAATCTCTATCGGTTATTTACTGACTTCAACCAGCACTTTTCTTATAAGCGGGACTAGTTCTGCCCCATTTCTCGCTAATATAGCCTTTCCACTCATCAAGCCACATGACAAAATCCTTTTTATAGGTACTCCGTAGCATCTCATATACAGGGAACACGTCTCGTAAAGGCCGGCGGCTATAATGAAGGAAGGGAATACTCCTCATAATTTTTGATCCAGTCGCCTGAACTTCGCGCAGCTGCTCATCAAACCAACAGGCCTTTAGAAAGGATAATGGCTCTTCTCGAATGATCTCGTCCCAATCCATTCCGATTTCTCTGTCTGCTGAGCAATTGAATGGGCATAGATAGCAGCGAGATCTCCGTGTAGGGAAGTCATTATCAATCAGGAACCTTATGCTATCATCTGTCGTTACGTTTTCCTCAACTAGCGGGTAAGCTAATCGCATGTAATCGTATTGAGGAGACTGATACGTTTTAATTCGGCGGATTTCATCAATACTAAATCCAATGTCGATGATAAATCCCACGTGGTCTGGCATTTGCTGCCTTGGGCCTAGACCGTACAACTGTAATACAAGCTGCCTGGCTCTTTGTTTAACAGGTACAATCTTAAAATCGACTGTACACTGTCTCGGCATCAAACCACCCCGAATCATCTCTCCTGTCTCCGGATCTAACCGATTGCAGTATACAGGAAGCTGAAAACGTTGATAGTCCGTATAAATGTAACGCATCAACATTTCCTCCAACCCACGCTCCATTGTATTATGTTGCGTTGTAATGAAGGGGGTTGTGTTTCCAACATCCTGTTGCCTTTGACGCCACCAGGCTACCTGCTGGTGAATAAATTCCGGCTCAGCCCCCGTATCAGCGAATATGATAAAGTCGTAATGAATCAACCCTCTAAAGTGCTGTTCAAGTAAATATGTTGACTGAGTACCGGCTCCAAAAGATAAAACATGAAATATCTTATCTCTTCCCTCTTCCTGGAATTGTTTAATTAGCTCCTCTTTGGATCTAAATACACCATCCAGGTATTTCCTATGTTCCGTAAAATCGGTTTGGAATAGGTCAAGTTGCTTTTCTTTAGTCATGATGACATCCCCTCTTCAAGACAAAAAATGGACACAAAAAAAGGCATACGGGTCCCGTATACCTATTTGTCTCCATTGTTTTAGACTCTATATTTATTGCTTTTTAAGCGTCTGCCTCATTGACTGCAACGACTGTGCTTCAATGAAAATTATTCATTAAATCGTAATAGCATTAGTTTATCAGATTTAACATCTTTTGAACACGAGAAGCCTATTGAGTTCCTTGTAGAGTCCTTTCCTTTTACAGACGTATGCTTCATAAGATTATTCTCATGAAAAAAACACGTACCGATTGAATACCGGCACGCGCGAGTAAATAAATTTCTTATATGCTTTTGGCTGACAGGCGTAAACTTTAACTTATACTGCTTTATTAACCTGTCTCATCTGTTTTCTAATTTGTTCTCCCAAATACTTTTCATCGCAGCCAGTGTCGTACCAGTCTTCAGACTCAGCTGGACGATACCAAATTTCTCCTTGGATACCTGTCTCTGTAGAACCATCATGTATGCTCTTATATTCATACTCGACGCCATCTACATCAATATTATTGAAATATCTAGCATGACAATCTTCAACATCAAAACTGGTTTTTCCACCAAATGCTAATGAGATCGCCTTTTCTAATTCTTGTACTTCAAGGATATTTTCCATCAAAGTCTCTCCCTAAACTCATTTTATTAACTCCAGTGACTCATAGAATCATAAGCTGCTATAACACAGGGATATTAACGTAATCGATTGTGGAATCAAGCAACATGGCCCCGTTTTCCAGATTTAATGTAACGAGTTTGGCTCGTACTTTGTAGTGATTTATTGGATCGACAAGAACAAAGAATTTGCCCATCCAGTTCCAGGAAACATCCATTTTATTTAATCTAGCTTCAATTTCTTCTTTAGTTAACTTCCACTCTTTAAAATAAAGATTCACGATGTTGTGTATGACACAGTTCTCGTTTACACACACCTCTGCAGAAGTAAATCCACTTTCCGTTTCTAAATACTCCATTGTTTCCATCTCTTCTCTACAGTAAATACATCTTGGCATAGTGTTCCTCCTGTTGTGACTTCTATTTCTATTTTAAAAAAGTGGGATTTGAGTATTCTGCTCCGGTAAATAGTTCATGAAGACATACTCGGTTTCATTCCGTCGTGTTTGTCCTAACTCAGCTTTTGCTACCGTCCCCACTTTTGAATTAAAGGTTAGACAATGCCAGTCCTTATACAGGTCCAATATTAGCGGATCACCATAATAAGTCACCATGGCCTTTCCCTTAATGTTGTTTAACATATCTGCAAGCTGAATATGCTCATTAAATGCTCCCTTATAATAGTGCTCCCGGTTTTTGTACGGCGGATCGATGAAGAAAAAAGTTCTTTCAGAGTCATACCGTTTGATGATTTCCTTATAGTCCAGGCACTCGATCATGACTCTGCTGAATCTTTTCTCAAACTCATGCAACTTACTTACCGCGTTTTGATAATCATTTGCTGTGTTTTTGATCTTTCCAGATCGCCAGCCGCTCTTAATACCATTAGCGGGAATGATGCATTGCCGGAGTAAGTAAAACCACCGGACTGCTCGCTCGAATGAGTCTGCAGGTAGCTGCTCATACTGCCATCGTTCAAATAAGCTGCGACTTGTTGGGAGTGAGCTAAGGTTTTCAATTAGTTCTGCTTTATGAGTACGGAGTACCATAAGGAAATTAATCAATTCTTCATCCGTATCGTTAAAGACTTCGACCGTGCTTCTTTTTTTCCCAACAGTCATATGGGCACCCCCACCAAATACATCAGCCCAGCAATGATGTTCCGGAATTAAAGGAATCAAATCACGCGATAAAAAGTGTTTACCTCCAAACCATCGAATTACACTATCAATTCTATTTACATCAACATAAGATTTTGTCATTTCCATCTCTCCCGTTTCCGTATCATGTGTTATCGATCCGGAAATAGGCAGGACTCTATTTGTCCTCTTACGCTTTCTCGAAGGCCGCGTAAGTGCTACTTATCCCTCTATGGGGAGCTCGCCTGAAGGGGGCTACAATGAACCTCTAAATGAACTACATCGTCCATTCCTTCATCACACCTGTTAGTAGAGAGGATGGGGTATTTTCATAATCCTATTATTCATATAGTCCACCTTTATTTTATGAGTGCGATTTGGGTACGAAACAAGGCTTCGCTAATTTTGTTCTCAATTAATCGGACATAGCCCTTCTTGATCAAGTAACATGTGAACTTAGCAATGCTCTTTCCATACTTATTTTTATATAATTCGAACTGTTTGTTTTTATGAAGATCAGATAGCGTCTCTTGATACTGAAGAAAATGCTGAAGTTCCCCTTTGGGATCTTCCTCTTTCATTGCATACTCAAAATCTCGATAAGCTTTATCTTCATCTTTCTTTTTTTGCCGGAGTCCTCCGAGAAGCTTCTTCAATTCCTCCACATTGGGCTCAACACCATACAACTGAGCTGAACTGCCGTATGTGTTGATAATTTTGCTGGCTTCCGATGGGGACAATTCACTGATTAAAGAAGAGATAGTCCACTTTTCTCGTTGAACTTCTTTAAATCGCCTTTGCTCCAGCTCATCACTTATTAGCATTTCATAGTAAGTAGGCTTTGTTCCTAAAGGAACGCCATCTGCATACAGTCGATAAGGAATATTATTCTCATCTAACAACTGTCTCAGAGGATCTGCCAATGTTCTACCTGCGTGAATCTCTACGAACACACCTTCTACCATGGAGTGGACATGCGCTAAGATTTCCTTTGCGAACACATTGGCATCACTAGCCCTTGGGTGATTTTTTTGCTTAGGATAGGGTTCGATCACCTCTTGGTAAGGGATGATTCGATTTTTATAGAAGCTTAAGAAGAATATATCTTCTGTTGGAAAGCTTCTTATCTCCATGTACTGAATCACCGTATTGATCCACCGACTCATCTTCCCTTGGTAGAAAATGTGGGCAGGCATAGCCGTATCCGGGCGAGCCGAGGATTCGGTAATCAAAGCAATCCTTCTCATGTCTATATCGTCTCCTTTTTTGGACACAAAAAAATGGACACAAAAAAAGGCATACGGGTCCCGTATACCTATCTGTCTCCATTTTTTTGAAATCAGTATCTTTTAGCTGTTAAGCGACTCACTCATTGCATGCTCAGTTTGGGGCAGCAAAGAAAACTAATAAAATAATCGTAATAATTTTATTTTACCAAACAGAAAGCATTTTGAAAAGTTTTTCGAATGATCAGATCAAGATTATATGAAAGTTATCTATGATACGGTTAGCCTTTAAATCTTAACTGGGCCTCGGCCATCCCAAATGCATTCCATAGTCCATCAAATACAGGCTTGAGGGCAAGCCCGATTTCCTCGGGACTTCTAGTTGAGAAGTTTTTTGGATCAATTAGAACTTCCGGTAGAGTAATCTTATCTTCACTCAAAGGCCATGTATCCATAAAGGAATCTGGACTAGAGATAAAAACAAGATCTTGTACACCATAGAATGAGCAGATAAGGTAGAATGGTTCGCTGATCTCCATAACGTCATAGTTAATAATCTGTCGATGTAGAGCTTGAATGAGCTGTCTTTCAAAAGCATACGCAGCAATCGTTAAATTGTCTGTCATGCGTACAGTCGACATTTCAATAACTCCATTTCTGAAGATTTGCATCCTTGCTTCACCCCTATTTGATTCGGAATACAGGCCATGTATATTGATTCGAGGGTTTCCACCTGCTGAAGCAATCGGGGTCAGGTTTACTTTGCTAATTAGATTTACGTCCAGGGTATACTGATTTTCGAAACAAGATAAGGGAAGTAAGTGAGCAATGAAGAATGGAACATCTCTATATGAATTAAATGTGGTTAAAAGTCTTTCCTCTTTGAAGAGTTCGTACCTCTTGGAAAATTCCGTTGTTCCTAAGAACATTTCACGTAGCTCGTGTACATCTAAAGGGAACTTTCCATTCGACTTCCTAGAATAAAATTGATTATTTTGTTTTACTCTGTGAGGGCGGGACCAACTACGATAAGCCCTGATTAAAATGACGTAATGTTTGGGGGATACTTCAAAAGGTTTGATATCATATCGTGCAAGTCTAGGCTCGAGACCATTGTGTAGAATTTGATTAAGGTTTAACATATATGCATCAATATCGTCCGCCTTGATACCTGGAGTAGAAGTAGGATCTCCTTCCGCCTCTTCGATCCCTAAGTAAAAATCTCCTCCGAACGCATTTGCAAAAGAAGAAATTGCTGCACAAAATTGCTCAGATCGAACCATCTGGGATTTATATTCGATGGTCCCCCCTTCTTTCACCTTATTAGTAATTAGAGCTTCAATATCACTTAACTCAATAAGCTCGAATTTTTTGGTAAAAGTAGTCACTACATTTCCTCCCTTAAAATAAGTGTTTTATTATAGAAATTTGTCTCAGACAATTCTGCTGGTCTTTTTAATGGAGCTCTCATAATCGGACAATTTTCTTTCTAATTGCTCTTGTTCCTGAAACTTAACGATTAACCCCTCTCTTACAATCTCCTCCCATATTGCTGCATTCCAAGATGGTGATCCACTCCGTTCATTAAACAATTAACAGACGCCTAGACTTCACATGAAGAATTAGAGGTATTGCTTAGGTCTTAATGGAAATGGAAATTGAACTTGGTCCATCAATTAGACTGACTTTGTTGATTCTACGTAATATTTAAGTTAGAGGTTTCAGGCAAATAAAAGCTTGATCCATATCAAGCGTGACAGATGCAGCTCGCAAATTATAATGAGTTTTAAAACACGCCCTGATTTTCTTGTATATATATGTATGTCTCATTTAATAATAAAGAAAAGTCTAGAAAGGGATGATTATTATGCCTGAGTGCGATTACTCACAATGCCATGCTATCTTGCGGGAAACCAAAGCAGATACGTTTATCATGGAAACCAAACACAGTTTTAAGGATAACTTTTATAAATGGATAAAGAACACGTCGTATGAAGAGTATATGAGGAATGTAAGCAATGGATTAGGGATAGATGTAGCAATTCCTATAGAGGGAGTAGACACCTCCCTAGGACTGAATAGTAGCACAACAAAAGAGACATACGAAAGGATTCAAAAGGCTATTGAAGAAAACACCATAAGAAACATATCCGAAGAAGACGCAAAAAGAATAGTCATTTCGAACACAAATGAACAGGTCTATAAGGCATGGTCGGATTGTATGCAGAGCATGATTTCAGGATGTATAGTTGATCCTCCCCCACCTCCGGGAACTCTTCATGTAAAAAGTATAAAAAGAAAAGGTAATGAAATATATATCACTCTTGAATCTTTACTGTATCCTGGTGACCCAGAGGTTGTAGTTGAAAAATTCCATGTCCCTACAACTTTGAAATGTATCACTGGTTGTTTGAAAAATGGAGATCGTATAAAGGGAGAACATACCATCATTCTTCAGCGAGTTACTGAAGGGGATGGGACTCTCATTATAGATACTTCGCGAAATACTCTTGAAATACCTATAGTCCATGCAACTTTAGATACAGCACGAAAAGCAGGAGAAAGACTTGTTCACTTTATTACTGACAGACTTGGTAAGAGTGATTATATACTACCAAAAGAATTGAAAGGCGTTTGGTCCGGACCGGTAATTGTAGAACTTCGGCTAAATGGAGAACTAGTTGAATTTAATATCAAAATTCCAAGTAGTATTGATAATGTTGAGGTTGCAGAATTTGGCGGGAGTCAATATATTTATCATCCCGATCCCAATAAATACTACTTTGTACCATTGGTAAATGACTCAGGCAAGTATTTTGAGTTTTTTATAGGTGCAGATGAAATTTGCAACGTTATAAAATCAACGATTGAGATGCTTAGTCCATCACCTTTAACATAAGAAAAATACACCGAGAGGAAGTTTTTCATGCCTGAGTGCGATTACACACAATGCCATGCCATCCTGCGGGAAACCAAAGCAGATACGTTTATCATGGAAACCAAACACAGTTTTAAGGATAACTTTTATAAATGGATAAAGAACACGTCGTATGAAGAGTATATGAGGAATGTAAGTAATGGATTAGGGATAGATGTAGCAATTCCTATAGAGGGAGTAGACACCTCCCTAGGACTGAATAGTAGCACAACAAAAGAGACATACGAAAGGATTCAAAAGGCTATTGAAGAAAACACCATAAGAAACATATCCGAAGAAGACGCAAAAAGAATAGTCATTTCGAACACAAATGAACAGGTCTATAAGGCATGGTCGGATTGTATGCAGAGCATGATTTCAAGATGTGAAGTTGATCCTCCCTCACCTCCGGGAACTCTTCAATTAAAAAAATTACAAAGAAAAGGTAACGAAATATATATTACCCTTCAATCATTAGTGTATCCTGGTGATTCAGAAGTTGTAGTTGAGAATTTCTATGTTCCTTCGATGTTCAGTTGCTTAACGGGCTGCTTCAAAAATGGTGATCATATTAAGGGGGAGCATTCAATTGTTCTCGAGCGTCTCCGTGAAGGAGAAGGTAATGTAGTTATTGATACATCACGAAACACTCTTGAAATTCCTATCTCCGTTCACATTACATCAAAGATGGCGAACCAAGTGAGATGGGACCTCACTGACTTTATAAAAAAAAGACTTCAACAGAATGGATATGCGAATCCGAATGTAAGACTAGAAATAACATTTGCAGGAGTGTTAGTCGAATACCAATTCTTTATTCGATCTCACACAACTAATAATGAAGAATTTCTGGAGGTTGGATCAGATAGAGCACAAGAATATTATTATAGTCCTACGCCGAACCGCCCTTATCGTATGGAAATTAATACGGATAATGGCACTAAGTTGAACTTTAGTTTGAGTGCTGAGGAGATTTGCACAGTTATTCGTACATCAATTGACGCAAATATCCCATCTCCAGCAAATTAATATGTTGTAATTGACTAATCAGAAGAAATTCCTCTTAGGAAAATCAGACAAGAGTCGCCCCGGAACTCCAGGACGACTCTTTAACATAGCATCAAATATTTATCAAAATTTAACCTTTAACCACAAGGTGGTATCTCGATTACTCATTTTCGTTTCTTGAGCAATTCCAATACTTTTTTTGTTTTGTTCTAATATCTTCTTTATTCCCGAGTCCGGTACTGTGTATTTGGTTTATCACTAACCGAAGGTTTAAGTGGTTTCTTCCTCATAGTAAGCCATCTCCCCTATCGTTTTGCAAGGGTTGGCATAATAGTAGATTTTAAAACTATCAAAAGAAGATATAAAAAATATGCTCTATGAAATTTCACAGAGCATCTTGGAGCACATAAACAGTAATCATGTTATCGTTTGCTTTCAAAATTTTCTCTAGGCTCATATTCTTCTCAATGGTTTCTTTTATGAGAATACCCCCTGACCAGTATTATTTGAATTCGCTTACCACACATACTTCCCTGATAGTACAATCTCAGTAAGAGCCCTCCATAAGAAAACAACGCTCAATTCATGTTTTTTACTTTCAATCACTATCTCGCTGTTCCACAAGAGAATCCACCCAGCACCAAATGAATTCAGTACGAACGGGTGTAATTCGGTTAGGAATTCCATGAGCATACCCACTGAAAATATTGGGAAGATTTCTTCGTACTTGGCAGTCTGTCCCCCCTCGTACACGAAATCATCTGCATACTCAGCCAACACAGTGAATACGGTATCTGGAGAATTTTTGAAAAAGAATCGGTCCCCCACCTTGTAGTCAAAACAGGTCTTTTCCAAGATTAAATTTAATGTAGATACTCCTGCGGAAAGGGTCTCATCTGGAGTTAATGAATCTCTTTTTAGTCTCATATGCTGGCTTCCTTTCAATGATAATCTCTGCATTGTACAACGATATAGGGTTGACGTCGAGATGAGGGAATCCAAAGTCATGATCATACGCGGGATAATAATTCAAGATTATATCAATACAACTGAGGAGAGAAAGGATTATGTGCATTGAAACAACAAGGTCATCTAGGCAAAACAATTGATGTCGCAGAACGCTATAGAGTAGTCAATGGCTACAGTATTTGTTTTCCGGACAATGGTGGCTTCAACTTTCAGCAGACGGATTATATCGAGGGTGTGGTATTTGGTAGGAATCTTAGATGCGGGGATTACATGAGGTACCTTTAATTTCTTTTAACAGCACATGGTCATGTACTGCAGGCAGAAACGCGATCGTTCCCACCTGAAGAACGTGACATTGTGCTCTCTAGATCTAAGTTACTAATAAAATCGTACCCTATGCTTAGTCTTCTAAATTATTGCTTACATCTATCCAAGATAAACAGCGCGGCGACAATAACCTGTTTCCAGTCGATCCCACAGTAATTTCAATATACCATCATGTTCTGTCTTGTCACTTGAACCATATGACACCCCATAAGATATTGTCTTTCTACATGGAAGATATAATGGAACATCCTCACCATCTTGAGGATGTAACGGTTCATCATCTGCATCGTGAAACCAATATTCAAAACCAAATGTAATCGGTAGTACGTTCCCTTCGTTCTTAATCTTTTCTAAATGGCCCACTAAGCTTCCATCTGGATTTGCTTGCATCCATGCTCCTGACCAAAATTTCCCACCATTTTGCCTAAACGAATTATCAAAAGCCCATCTGTATGCGAAGCTTTTTTCTATTCTTTTCGTTATTACTACGCTATCTCTTGCTAAAACTAGGTTGTTTGGAGCTTGTTGGATAAAGGTAGTTGTAATTGTACTGAAGTCATCAAAAAGCGATATTCCGTATTTAAGGCTTACGTAAGGGATTTTTTCTCCTTGAAGAATAAACACTGAAACGACTTTGTCTCGTCCACATTCAATGCTTTCGGTGAAAGTCTTTACATTCGTTGCTATCAATACAGTGCTGTTACAATCGAGATTGTCTGGTCTGCGTCCAAGTACTCGGTATATTTTCATATTATCTTTATCTTGAGACTGGTCTACATATGGCTTTAACCCTAAAACTTCTAGCGAAGAAGAAACTGCATTTCCGAGCTCTGCTAAAAACAACTTAGTGGACATTTTTGTTATTGCGACAGCAGATAGTGATCTGTTTTCCATTTCAAACCTCCTATAGTTTAATCTTAGGGTAGTATTTTCGTGTTTCAAATAATTATTCATGTTCAGAGGCCAGTAGGTCTTTCGCAGTTGGCAACGCAATGTCGTGAAGCTGCTGGCTCAAATATTTAACTCTGAATATAGAATAAATTGTAAAATGACCAACAAGAGATATAAACTAGATCGATACCCATTCCCCGGTGCCTCTATTACTCATTTCGTTTCTTGAGCAGATCCAATACTTTTTTATTTTGGTCTAATATCTTTTTAATTCCCCAGTTGGGCACTGTGGTGTTAGGTTTATCATTAGCTGCAGGTTTTATAAGTGGTTTTTTTCTCACGTAAGCCAGCTCCCCTATCGTTTTGTTAACAAGGGTTGGCATTATAGTAGACTTTTAAACTATCAGAAGAAGAAATAAAAAAGATGCTCTATGAAATTTCATAGAGCATCTTGGAGCACATAAACAGTAATTATCTATTTTTAAGGATATTCAGCACGTTATCGTTTGCTTTCAAAATTTTTTCTAGGCCCATATTCTTCTCAATCGTGGTCTTAGGCCGCCGAACAACAACCTTATCCGGGGTTGCATCAATTTTTTTAGACTGTTTAAAAAGTGTCATAAATATCACCTCGTATACTTAATATACCACACTACCCATCTATGAACCAATCAAATATCTGGACTAGATTAACAATATTATTAGCATCAATCCCATTCAATATGGTTCCAGATTCCGCTGCTTGGATAGTGATAATGAAACTATTGGTAGATCCGAAGAAAGGTACACAAATCGTATTTCCTTCCTCTACCACGTAAACTGCTGCTTCTGCTAATTCTTTACTCATTTCCTCTTTGTTCTCTTCAGGGATCAGAATACTGTTGCTTCTTTCAATCTGAGAGAGAGAATTCCTTATGTTAGTCATGCGTATTTCTGGGTCGCTATCGAATTGAATCGATGTAGTTGAGATCTGTAAGCCGAAAGTATCCGTGTAATATCGAAGATACTCTTTTAACATAGACGAGTACAAATCCCACTCTGGCAACTGATCCTTCTGCTCATCTGTAAGCTCAGTTAAATGATGTTGTGAGTATTGAACAACTGCAGTAAATTGAGCTGTTTTCTGAAAACTAGAGAGAATGATCCGTTCATTATCACGTATTGTGTTTTCGATAATTTGATCATTTTTTTTGAATTCTGTATTTCCGATTTTTTGAATACTTGGTGTTTCTAAAATAGCCAGGTCAATGAA
This sequence comes from Paenibacillus sp. AGC31, assembly GCF_057334655.1. Taxonomy (NCBI): domain Bacteria; kingdom Bacillati; phylum Bacillota; class Bacilli; order Caryophanales; family Paenibacillaceae; genus Paenibacillus; species Paenibacillus sp. AGC31. The sequence goes on along the minus strand of NZ_JBHFJH010000029.1, from coordinate 51,838 downwards.
GATAGCTATACTGGCGAATTGTACGGCTTGTACCCAATCATTTAATAGAATGTGACCGGCTAAAATCATCCCGAAATAAATAAGTGCCATAATGGCATAGGACGTTTTACGGATGTTCAACAAATTGCTTTCATACCAACCACGATTGTACCAGTGTATTACCGTTGCGAGTCCCGCTATGGCCATAAAGCCAATGGCCATCCATCCGAAATAAAACATGAGGTTCCTCCAAATAAATAAAATATAAGGATTCTAGGGTTTAAGATTCCCTACTGGCCATGAACTCCTTAAAGTCTTCTTCAAGTCCTAGTTCTAGCAGCAACTCACTAAAATCATACTCGTCATCTACTGTTATCTGACCTGGAACTGAAACAAGGGTAAGCTGCATAGGCTCGTTATAAATCATCTCCGTTCCAGACCAGTCTAATCTGTCTGAAGCACCTTCTCTGAGTAGTTCTGGATGAGGAATAAACCTCCAAGTATTTTTTTGTTCCAAATAGTTTTTGAAACCCTCATCTTTATCACTATAGGGGATCATGATTTGAATCACTTGGTTTCCTGTACAAAGAATCATCCAGGCATATGGTAAAAAAGATGGGGCATCTGATTGTCTATACAGTAGATGAACCTCAGGTACGGGAAATACATGTAATCCTTCCACGAATTTAGTATAGGCATACAAGTGTACTTTGGGCCGCTTCAACATATGGTCGGTCTCTTTAATCCAATCTAACGTCATAGGGAAATCTTTGAAGTCAGATTCGTTCATCATTGAAAGGGCCATTTTTACATATGCCTTATAAACTTCCATGGGTATGTATGGCAACCTTGTTAAGGTCAGGGTGATTTCTCCCGCCTCCTCATCATATTCAACAAATGAGGAATCTGGATCAACTTTAATGTGAACTATATGATCTTTTGCTCTTACATCGATGCCTTTTTTGTTATGTGCAGGAATTTTATCTTTTTTACCTCTTATCAGTGAGAGTGTTCTCAATGGTGCACTGTAGTTTCCGAGATTGTTCTCTAAGGTGTTACCAAAGAATTCGTTACACATATCACACTCGTAATAAGTTAGCACATGCTTGTTGCCTATTGATTCAGGGATGGCATGAGCCTTTTTTTCAAATTTCACTTCTGGAGAGCTCAATCCACAAAACCGACAGACTCGATTATTTTTATCCCCGAGAATCATGTCGGAAACAAAATTAAAGACAAAGTATTCTGTACGGTAGTGCTTGGAATAGAACTCAAATTCATCTATCTTCATAATATCACCTCTATTTAATTATACCTTAGGGCTGTTATAAAACGAAGAACCCCCGCAAGGAGGTTCTTCGTTTTATACAAACATGTCTATCGTTGTTTGAAGATCATAGTACCTCTCCTCCAGAGAGACGAGCAGGTTTACATTAAACCCGAGTGCTGCCTCGCTTGACATGTAAGGGGGCACGATAGATTGTCCAGTCAACGTTTGTAACTTCCCGAATATACGAGCATTAAGCCAGGAACTGGCATCAGCAGAGAACCAACTATACTTCAGCAGCAAGTTCAACGATCCAAGGCCTAATGCATGGAAATTAACAGAGTCTCCATACTTTCTGAATATCTCTTCAAACGCTCTTTCTCTCCGCTGTGTGCTCACGGATCTCAGGGCACTGCCACCAATTGCAATAAGTTCATGTTCTTCATCAACTAACTCTTGCAGAGCTGCCATATCGCTTTGGATATGATATACCGGTACCGGCTTACGGCCGACCTTCAGAGCCAAATAATTCGTGTTACGTTGGGTGGCGGCTGAATCACCGATAATATCAAGTGTTAGGTATTGGTATATGATATCACTATGCTGCCTGACAAATGCAGCATAATCATCAATGTCGATCGGCTTAACGGGCAGCCCTTTTTTGGCAGCATCATATAATGTCTTCTCCCCAGGGTCTATAATGACGCATTTATAGTCAAACCCTAACTCTATAATGGTCTGCTTCCATTGGTTTGTTGGATCATTCCGGATCGTGAAATAATTGAGCAGAATAAAGCGCCCCCCAAACTCTTTCACAATTTCTATATCCCTTCTCGATTTACTTAATCCACTAAAAATATATCGCAACCCGCGGAGTGTTAATCGAACGGCACCGGACTTCGTCTTCACCACTTTGCATATGTCGACCATTATAGCTTTGATGATGGCTGCCATTGCACTTGAATAAGCGTTAATCTTATTAAGAGCCTTGAGAGTAGTCACACGTCTATAAAATAATAGAGCCAGTGCTCGACGGATGCTATCCCGAGGGATACGATTGTCGGCGCGTCCATTCTCTGATCGGATATAGACATATCTCTCAGTCACTTTTTGAATCGTATTGATCCGTCCTGTCTTGATAGTGTAGACAACAGAACCGCCTCTCCCTCTGTTAGAGAAAAATGAACGTTCCTTTTCTCTGGCTTTCCGGTTATAGAATGTATCTTTCGGATTCATACATGTGCTCCAGTGATAATTACGGCAATAAAGCCGACATTTAACGATTGGAGCTTTCCCCCCCTTTATAGTATTTCTTCCGGACAAGATGAAAAAACCTCTTTAGTTGCAGACTCCATATGGAGTACCTGCAGCAGAAAGAGGCATATTACATCAAACCGTATTTAGCTTCATGACTACAGCATCATTAATTACGATGGATGCCTTACAAATAGCCATTTCTGCTGTTTCTCCAACACCAATGAACGTATCTTCATAGTAGACAGCCCAGAATCGGCCCTTACCGGACCCGCATGCCACCAGCGATGTTTTATCTTCAACCAGTACATAATTAAAGACAAGGAACGCTGACCCTATTTCCTGAGCAGGTTGAAAGGAATCTACTTTAAGATAATCTTTCTGAGTAATGTAAAATGGTGGTTCTACCGTATGACGGGACCAATTCATTACTTCCAGAGCGATATATTCATTTCGTTTCTCCATATCCATGCTATCGAACTGTTTAAGTTGCTTTTCACAATGAATGCGCGATCGCCGGATCTCATCTTTCGTAAGGGTTTGAAGGTAATCTGCTCGCATGATCTCGTAACAATCCTTCTGAAAGTGATTTTCTATAAGCATAATAGAGCTCCTCCATTTCTATGAAGCCTTACTTCGGTACGTTCTTACTTTCCCGCTGCCTTTGCACATAAAACAAACACCATTCTGTATATGTTTATAGCGAGTTTTTCCGGTACCATTGCATCGGAGACAACGCTTCATTTGTTTGGATGAGGTTTGTTTTAAAAGCTTGGTTTTATGAGAAGAAGAGTTGGACCAGAAAGAAGGTCTCTTTTTTCTATAAGCCTTGGGTGCAGGCTTCATCTCCTGTGCTGCTTTCTGTTGCTCCAGCGCCTCCAACTTCACTCGATCAGGCTGCTCTACGATATACTGGGGCTCATAAGGCGGACGAGATACATACTCTTTGCCGGCCTTACGTTGTTCAATAAGAACGACGATCTCTTGTCCATCTGTTTCAGATGAAAGAATTCCCCAGGCTAACCCTTCGAATTTCCGTTGTAACTGACACTGAAGTGCATCAGAAGCCCATCGCCAAGTTTGTTTACTCTGCTCACATTTATATTTCCGGTAATACCATCCGCCAGCTTCTGCTCCACCATAAGCACGGCTCACCGTGTAGACGTTAACCCAGGGGACCAATCCAAAAAGAGTTTCAAATGAACGGGTTACTCTTTTAACCAACGTTTTAAATGGATTCATGGTGGATGGTTCCTTCCGGATTCTTTGTTATCCAGTATTTGCGTGGGGGTGTCTCTCTGACCCGCCGAATCAAATGCATCCATTGCCACTCAGAGGTACGGGGGCGTTTCTGATAGTTTGCCAGATTTCTCAGAATCACAAAATAATTGATCTGTCTCCCAACGAAACGTTTCCATGCATTTTCCTCTACTGTAATACCTTCTATACCATCTTTAGCGTACTTACCTTGTAATGTGGACGTAATCGCAAAAAGGCTGGTATCCGGATACTTGGATTCAAAAATGCTAACCGCGGCACGTCTCAATTCAAAGTACTTGCTTGGTTTGGCATAGTAGAAACCAAAAAGAGGATTGAAATGCAGCTCGTATACGCCGTTCCCCTTATAACTGACAATATAATACCGGTTTAAATATCTCCCCGTCAGTTTATTTTTAGCTGTCACCAAGAGGGAACCCAGGATGATCGCTACAATAAACAGAACTACAAAATACAAACTACTCAGTACACTTACAATGAACATATGCATTTATATTACCTCCTTCAAAATAAATAGGGACAGTTGCTGGATCAGCACTGTCTCCTATCCTATTCACGCCACAATGATTTCATAAGAAAGCTCGGCCTGGGGGATCATGGACGTCACAAAGATTTGTCCTTGTTCTTCTCCAAAATTCTGTACAGCTTCCCCGTGTTCAATGAAAACGGGAACTGAACGGCCGTTTACTTCTTCCTCCAAACGAGACAGATCAAGAGAAACCCGCGCTTGCTCTGAGCTGGTTAAACCAAACTCTTTTCCTTGATAGAGCAATTTGTGCTGCAGTCGGATTACGCCCTTCACAGTTCGCCGTTCCAGCACAATTTCAGATGAAGTCATCTGCAGGTTGGCTTTACTTACCTGCAGCTGCGCATATTGCAGTAGAAAATGCTGAACAGCCTGAATATGAAGAGAAATCTCTCTTTGCTCTTTCTGGCCTTCCAACAACTTCTGTTGCAGATGTGGCAGTTTCTCGGAATCAACACTGGTTTTGGCCAACATTGTTTGTTTGACCTGCAGACGCTGAATATCCGATTGCAAAAACTGCATTTCCTGCTCCTTCCGCTGTTTAAAGTCCTCTGTCTCTTCCTCGTGCTGTGTATACATACGAGAAATGTTCTCTTTTATTTGCACACCCTCATCTAGCAGGGCTTGGCACTCCGTTTTCTTTACTTGTATCAGAAGGGCACGTTCCTTCTTCCCCTCTGCATCCTCCGGCTTCCAATCGTAATAAATGGCATGCCATTCATCGTGCGTTTCTCTATATCGCTTCCCGAGAAGAATAAGATCGGATTCCCATTCAGTAACATAATCTGGGATAGATGGACCTTGGACCGCTGAAAGTTCATTCAGTTCTGCCGTTTTTTCTTCTAGTTCTCGAGTAATCTCAGAATTGGTATCTTCACCACCATTGAAATTACTGGCAATACGTATTTTCTGGATTCTGGTTTCGATATCTCCGATGTATTCGTTCCATTCATTCATCTCGACATTAAGTTCATTGAGAAGGTCCACAGGATCCGTCATCGTTTTTAGACGCTCTTGATCCTCGATAGAGAGACATGCCATTGCTGCTGAATACTCAATCTTTGGCATGAGGGATAGGAGTACATTCCGTTTACGCACCTGGGTAAGAGAATCAAAATAGCCAGGAACGAAAATACAAAGGAATGTATCGGTTTGGCCCACAATAGCGTCTATGTCCTTCTGAGTGGTTTCAACTTCATTTAAGAAGAGATGAACGGTTTTCCCCTTTATCTCTCTACAAATGGATACTGGCTGGTCATACCCTTCAATCTCCCATACGGTAAGAACTCGGGTATGCTTGGTGTTCCAGCTTTGCACATATTTTTTAATCCCTTTGGTGTGGCCTTGAAGATCACAACCTAAGACTGACCATACGATACCTTCACAGAGCGCGGTTTTTCCTCTATCCCGATCACCGACAATGCGGTTAATCCTGCCAAAAGATATAGAAGCGTACTCTGCATAATTTTTAAAGCCAGTCATTTCTATCGCTTTCAGTTTCAACGTATTACCTCCTCATTGTCATAAAAAAAGAAAGAACCCCTTATTAATTCAGGGGTTCACTCTTAAAAGTCTCAGTTATCTATAATCAATCCAGTCCTCTAACTCCTGGATAGAATCTTTCCAATGACAGTGTAGGTTAACAGCTTCTTACGGCGTGCAGCCTGGTACTGTAATTTCATCATCTGAATGTTATTCATGTTCATCGTTATGCGCCCATACCGGAGAAGGGGCTCTGCCCCAACTGCGGCAGAGGGACTCCCTCCTCAACGTATAATGTTATCTATTGCCTCCAGCTTCTTGCAGGAACTCAGAACTTAACTACGAGAAAGAATCTTCCCGATCACAGTGTAGGTCAACAACTTTTTACGGTGTGCAGCCTGATACTGTAATTTCATCATCTGAATGTTATTCATGTTCATCGTTATGCGCCCATACCGAGAAGGGGCACTGCCCCAAACTGCGGCAGAGGGACTCCCTCCTCAACATATGTTATTATCTATTGCCTCCAGCTTCTTGCATGTGTTGCTTCAATGTCTATTGTGAATTTAAGCGATAACTTTAATCGTAGTGTTCTCATGAACGGTCACAGATACTTCATGTCCGGATTCCTGTAGAACAAAAATCATGTTGCAACCAGCCGTATCAATGACCCTACCTTTTGCAAGAACATCACCAGTTAAATTAAAAGTGGCCACGATCAATTTTCCTTTATAATCAGCTACATTTTTCATCTGTAACCCTCCAATAATGATTTTTATATGTTCACCAGATTGAGCGTTTAGACTGCTTGCCCTAAATGCATTTTTAAGATCTGTAAATCTAGACACTGCTGATCTGTTAGAATCGGCTGGCGGCTGTGCATGGCTTGAACATTACTACATACCTGCACCGGGTGGGGGTACCCGAAAGCCTGCTCTCCGTTCACCCATTTTTCAATGCACAACAAGATATTTTGACCAATATCTCCAGGCAATGCCGCTACATAAGTTAGGATGTTGCCATGTTGTGCATCAGATAGTTCGGTTGTCATTACAGAATCCTCCTCGAAACTTTTGTTTAAATAACTATCCAACCAGTTCGAATCCTATTTGATCGTCTGGCTGCTCTTTCCCCGTTAAGTTATATGTAATTTCATCGATCCATACAGCGTATTGCTGATGTTTAATCGTTTTCCGTATATCCAGGTTTTTGACTTCAAAAAGATAGTAATCCTGAATGGGATACACGGTAAAACCGAGTTGCTTATCAACAGTTTTGGTCCATATGTTCGATGTTTTTTCTGTATAACCTAAAACGGAGCGTATCTTATCCCTATCAAAGGCTACTTGCAGCCAATTTACATATGTTTTGAAATGACCATTCATTGCGAAAAAACATTCTGACAGCGCGCGGGTTAGTGCCGTCTTATCTGTATTGCCAGAAGGATGGGAAAACCGTATCCAAAAATAGGACCGTTCCTGATCGCTCATTCGAACACGATGTTCAATTTCCAACGTATGTTCGTTAATCTTCCTAACCCAGTTATTCTGTCCTTTTGGGCGGAAGGTGAGCTGCTCAATTACAGGTTTAACTGCATCAATCCTGGCATCCACGTGCCATTTGAAGGCGATGTAACGAATATTCATGTGGCTCACGCTCCAATCCGAAAGCCTTGACCGATGGTAGTGCCAACGGGGAGTATTCCGCGATAGCTTCGGCCGGCAGCGAATAAAACCATATCTTCACGATGAAAGCCACTGCCCTGTAACTGTTCGTTGATCAATGAAGACCAAATGAACAATTCCGCGGTTGATAACTCCATCACGTTGACTGGTACAAGCGGAACAACATCAACATCAACAAGTCCATCTCCAGTTAAGGCATAAACGGTATAACCAAGTGCTTTAGCCATCTGCAGGTTTTCGCTCATTCGTCTTTCAAACCCACCCAGATTCACGAGAAGACATACTTTCTTTTTCTTGGAATCCATATCTATTGAACCTCCCCTGTTTGACTTTTTATGCGGAAATGAGATAGTCGCCGATTTGTTGCAGCACGTTATGTTTGGAAATGAGCTCTAGTAGCTCTTTTTCAAAATGAGCCGCAACAGACTCTTCAACTTTATTTGCTTTTCCACGTCCACCCACAACCACAATCAATTTAGGACCACTTGTGGCTACATCAAAGTCAATACAGATCTCTTCGCCAGCAACTTCAACAATGGCTAACCCGCCAAAAATAAAGCTTTGGCAAAGGCGAATCGAAACTTTTTTGATCATATCTATTTCCTCCCTGTTTTTAGGAACAAAAAAAGGGATGCTGCATATAGCAGCATCCCTATTTCATCCTATAAAAATTGACTAATTACAAAGTGGCGCTTTTTGGAAAGAAATCCTGCATAGAGAAGTTCTTTTCCAAATCCATTAATGAGACGGTGACGTTGCCAACAATCTTGTGTGAAGCCAGCAATCGTGCATAGCCTGCCATTAACGCGCCATCCGCGAGGTGAATCTCTTCCTCGCATCCACATTTCTGTACGGGGATATCCGTAACAATCAAAGTACCCCCGTCAAAACGCCGTTGATTTGAAGTCGTCATTTCTATAATCTCCTTTTTACACCGGTCACATTGAGAGCTCATTCAGCATCCCTCCTATGACCTTATTTTATCATGAGTTTAGAAAATCACCAAAAGATTTCCGTCCATTTTAGCCAAAAACCAAATGATCGATCACCAGGATGATCCCGATGATATAAGCTAGCAGCATGAGTGCTTGCTGGCGATCTTTTGTAGGCATATCCTCACATCCCGTTATTCATTATTAGGTATGTACTTCGTGTATCTGGGATTGTCATTCACCGGAAAAACAGTCTTTACGATAAATCGCTTATCTGTCTTCAGGAGAACGATTGCTACAATCCAGTCACCAGACATAGCTGGCCCAACAATGGTGCGTTCAGGCTCAGGATTACGTCCCTTATCTCCACTATCAAACCCTTCGACAATTTGTCCATGAGCGATAGCCCAGACGATATCAAGTTCATCGAATACACGATCAGGATAATTCTCATTGTGCAGACGATCATTGATATAGTGGCGGGAAATTGTAGTGATGTACCCATCCTGTTTATTAACACCTTTTAATATGCGTTCCATTTCATCTAACCAATAATTTTGCATGTGGTCCATCTCTATAGCCCCCTTTAATGTCATTTGTTTTTAGACACAAAAAAAGCCCTGAAAGTTAAAATAGGCATGACCAAATAGGCCATACACTAATTTACCTCAAGGCAATCTTATACGTTGTCTGATTGACAACTGCTCCATCTACAGCTGAATTATATCAGCCGAGAAAATTAATAGTTATTCGTAATATCGTGATTATAACCTAATTAGGGAAGATGGACAACATATAGGTTCATATACTTCCAATTTAGAAACTATAATATTTAAACTTGTTACTATTTTAAATGATAAATTGTGTCTAATATAGTGAACTGAAGTGACAAGAAACATATAATATCATAAAATAATAATCACACTACAACTACAATGTAAGGAGATGATTATATGGGGAAAAAACTCTCACCTATGCACGAAAAATTAAGAGACGGACAGATAGATAAAAATGTAGAGTACATATCAAAAATTGATGCATTATTAGAAGAAATTGAACCGTTTAATAAAAAAACATTAGAATACATTAATGAGTTAGAGAAATTGTACAACACATTAGATAAGTCACATGGAATGTTAGTACAGGGGAAATACGCGAACATGTATACTACTCACTTTGGAGTACCTAGTACACCAATTTTTGATTTATACAGTGAAATAAGTAGTGAGTTTTCTATATTAGATGAGCACACTAAAGATAATTTTATGAAAGATCTTCCTGTTCGTGAAGAATTTCTATTTGAGTTTGACAACTTCTTATCTAAAGTTAAGCCAATTTTTGAGGATGCTAGTGCCGAGAACTCAATAATACTCCGGTTTGAAGGTATGGAAGAAATTTATTATGATTTGAAAAAGACAGCTGATCAGCATTGGAGCTATCCTAAGCAATTGGCAATAGAGAAAGCATTACACAACAGAGAATTTATAGAGCCACTCTTTTTTCACGGGATACCCAAGGTTAATCCTTTTCATGTGGAAATATATATTAATTATTCCCCAATCCTTAATTCGGGACTAATTATAAGAAAAAAATTGCAAAATCTAAAGTATTCGCTTAAAACAATAAACGCTCAACTCCCTTTTGCAGAATTAAATGAAAAAGTGCCACAAATCCAGAACATAGTAAGTGGAATAGATAAGAGTACGACTATTGGGGAAAATACCAAAATTGGAGAAAATAATGCAATTGGAGATAATGCGTCCATAAAGTAAAGGGGTGATGATTTGCCAGTAAAGATTGGAAAGAACACAAATATTGGTGACAATAATGCAATCGGTGATAATGCTAATGTTAGTATTCAAGGTAATAAAAAAGCAGCTAAAGAAATTGATAATGAAAATAAGATGTGGTTTAGTAAACACCCCTGGATATCAGCGATAATATGTTCTGTGATCGCAAGTATTATTATGCTCATAAACTGGGATCAAATTCTCAAAATGATTAAACTATTACTTCAGTAGTTAGAACTTAACAGCGATTAATTGGGTGGTTAGTGAAGACGATGATATATTTATCAGATTATACATAGAAAGTGTTGTCTAATCCCCTTTATCACCATATTGTTACGAGCCTGAACTGATGTGTATTCCCCTCATCTCTCGAAAGAACATGACAGCGGATCCAATTTTAAAAGGGAAAAAAGGATTGTTTATCCAAGTAATTGAAGTCGTCCTCTCCTATCTAGCACAAAAGATGAGAGGGGACTTATTGAGAAAACTTTGTGATGTCTACATGCATGTACTCTGTAAGAATCAATGTGATATCCACCTTCACTTTGCTCCATAATAGTGTCATTTTATGTTCATATCCGCGAGTGGAATAGTCTACAGTTAAACTTTCCGTAGATCTGTACTGCTTGATTATTTTAATATCTTTTTGCTTGAGCGTTTTCTTCAGTTCAACCATTTCGATAGTGATCCTTCTCTGAATCGTGTCCAGATGATCCGCATAAGCAGCCTTCATTTTTAACGTTGAAGCGGATATTCTTTTTTTATCCTCCTCGATCGTATCCATTAAGAAGGGGATTTCTACGTGTCTCTTTACTAAAGCTAATTCTTCAGATGTCTGTTTCAAAGTCAGGTCCTCCATCATTAAGTCGAACGGAGAGTAGCTTATCAAAATCTATCCAATCATAACCCTGTTCTAATTCGATCTTAATTCGTTTTCCAGTGTTACTTACAGACGTAACTATCCCTTGTATAAATGTACTCCCGGTTTTGTTAAACACTTCGAGGGTAGCTTCCAACGTATAATTAAGAGACATCCGTATGTTCTGTCCAATGATCTCTCGTTCATCTTCGTGTAAGAGCGGTTTATCTCTATAGTCTTTTTCTGCATGGTGTTCATTGATTCGTTCTTTATGCTGCGGCAACATCATCCGATTGGATTCCCATAATCCGTTAGCTACCAGTTTTTTGCTCATTTATAGTGGCCTCCAATTTTAGATGCTCTATCTATCGCTTGACCCGCAGCCGTAATCGAGCTCGCTCGTAGTATGGCAATGTCGCCAAATCGATCTTTGATGTCATCCATGACTCGATCAATCGCCCGTTTCTGCTCTTGATCATCGAATAAAGATAATTGGTACGTGTCCGCATTAGATAAATTAGAGAGTGATACGCTGACACGACGAACAGGCTGTCCGTCCCAGTGATGATGAAATAGCTTCTTAGCAACCCTACACACATCCACGGTTATGTTGGTGGGGTCAGGTAACTTAATCTGTCTATGAAACCCCGTTGGCCGGTCGAAATCTGCACCAGTGGAGCTGACAGAAACGACGCTGCCCATCAGCCCCTTTTTGCGGGCTCTTCTGCAAACTTCTGTACATATATCTTGAATGACCACGTCAATCTCCCAGGCCTCTGCATAGTCTCTAGGAAGAGTCATTCCGTTTCCAATATCCTTTTGAACGCTATGTGTTGAGATCGATACCGGACTTTCGTCTAAACCATTGGCAACCCGCCATATGACTTCTCCATTAACCCCCCATTTGTTTCTTAGCTTGAATAATGGCGTAGTGGCAAGATCTTCTATTGTCCGGATCCCCATCTTCCAAAGATGTTTTTCCATCCTCGATCCAATTCCCCACATTTCACGTATAGGTTTATGCCCGATATGTTTATGCAGTTCTTCCTTCTTTAAAAAGAATACTCCACCATCAATTTTTTTAGCGATCATATCACAACAAAGCTTACTCATCACTTTGTTGGTCGAAATACCTGCTCTGGCATATACGCCGGTCTCATTAAGTATTTTGGCTTGAATTTGTTTGGCCAGGTCTATGGGGTCGTTACCAAACAGATGCAGTGATCCAGTCACGTCCGTAAATAGCTCGTCTATGCTGTAGGGTTCCACCAGGTCAGTAAACTCCTCAATAATGGACATAATTTGAGTTGAAACCTCGATATACTCCTGCATATGGGGTCTCACGACAATCAATTCCGGGCACTTTTGAAGTGCCTGCCACAGTGGTTCAGCTGTAGATACCCCTTTTGCTTTAGCCAGTGGACATGCAGCAAGTATAATACCAGAACGTCTTGCGGGGTCTCCCGCTACGGCTAGGGGTTTGTTTTTATATTGGGGCATCTTTGCTTTTTCAACTGAAGCATAAAAGGATTGCATGTCAATAAGCATGATTGTTCGTTGTTTAGTTGCCATTGGTATCACTCCCGTACATTTAAAGAACGTATGTTTGTATATATTATAAACCGAACACACGTTCTTTATGCAAGAGGTAAATTTTTATATGTTTTGCTGTCCATGTGTAATGTATTTCCTAGTGGGATATTGGCCAAGTAAGAGTAGATTAATAAATGCATGAAAACTACTCTTTTGCTTCGTTTTCTTTCTTGGGAAATTATACTCAAGATCGTTTCTAAAATTACTATACTCACTATCATGGTTCTAAAGACATGTCATTCTTCCTCGAAATGTTACTATTGTCCCACTATAAGTAATGGTATATGATTAAAAATGGTAAATATTGAATTTAGGAGAGATAAGATCATGAAAAAGAAAGTATCAGGTTCGAAAGGTTTTATAGCAGGATTTGTAGCAGCAGGTATGATCTTTGGAACGACCGCCTTAGCGGCTAGTAATTCAGTAACAGTCGATATCGCGAATCTTAAGTTTATGTTTAACAATGTTGAGAAAAAACAGGCAGCAGGTGAAGTTAGTTTCATATATAAGGGTACTACATACGTTCCTCTTCGCTTCGTTAGTGAGGGGTTAGGTGAAAAAGTTGAATACGATGGAAAGAACAAAGCAATATGGGTTGGTAAACGTGATGGCTACGGAATTAATTTGAGTTCAAAGGATTATGCACGGTTTGATGCTTATAGAGACCGTATGTGGTTTAATGAGTCCGATAGAAGCATTACTGGAACAGAATACAGAAATAATATCCTTTCAAAAGTAAACGGTTCATGGGCAGATGAGAAAATTACTTCGGTTGAATATAATCTCGATGGGAAATACAAAAAGCTGACTGCTCTAGTAGGTGTAGAAGATGAATCTAAAAATACTTCAGGTGAATATACTGTTACATTCTATGGCGATGGTGATGTGATAAAATCTTCTGAAGGTTTAAAGGGGGGAGATCATGCTATCCCTGTAGATGTGAATCTCGAAGGTGTCCTTAAACTTAAAATCGAATTTAAAGCAAAAGATGGAGAAGCGTACGTTTTAGTTGCTGAACCAAAACTCTTTCAATAAGTAATTAAAATACATCCAGCCCAACTTGGCTGGATGTTTTTATCCTCTACGTATCAAATTTAGTGAAAAGATCAAATTCAAAGTAATTCTGGTCGTCACTAAGAAGTATAGCTTCAAGTGGATAATATGAACTTTCAAAACTTCTCAGTAAAGACTCTTGTTGTTTTTTGCTCAAACTTTCAATAAATTCTGGATGAAAAAATACGTTTTCAGTATATTGAATAACTAAATAATTCAAGTAATTCATTAATTCTTCAGTTGATAATGATAGAATTTGATTAAAATAATCACCATATAAATCTTCGTTTTTAAGCTGGTAGGATATAATAATATTTGTTTTTCCCTCTGTGGGGTAGATATTAAGAAATATAGAAGGCATATTTTCATTACCTAGAGCATATATTTCATTTAAAATTTTACCATTTATATCTCGTTCTATAGTAAAAGAAGAACTCATTGCGAACCCAACTTCATAATCTAAACTTCTGTATATTGTTCTTAGGCAATCATATTCATTGTTTGTATATTTCATTTTAAAATAATTATAATCGATTTCATAATCTCTTACATCAAGTTGTGCAACCCTATATTGATAAACGGATTCTGGGTTTAACATTTGACTTGGTACTTCCTTAAACATCCTTTTGATAGAATTGAGAAGTCTAATTTTTTTATGATACTCTATAGTATGGCCTTTCAACGCAAACAAAAAATCTTGTATAGGCTCCTCTAAGTACTCTTTTACTTCTATTGGCCTGAATAAGTTGGTATCGTGGAAGTCACAAAAGCCAAAAAAAGTGCTCGCCTTCTTTTTACTTATCTTTTCAAGAGTAGCCCTCACACCTTCTTTTGAAACACTACTACCTAAACTGAACAAATGGCTATCTATACTTATTCTATTTAAAATCCGGTTATTTTGTATCGAGTGAGCACTCTTTATATCTCCCTGGCATTGATTACTATCAAATCCTAGGCAAACCCCAAAATCAGTTTGGTTCCAGTGTTCTTTAACTATGTAGTTCACTCTTTCGTCTGTGTAGCTTGGGTCAATCATTTTCTTTGGCGGGTACAATTTCCCTTTTTTAAAGCAACAAAATTTAAATTTTGCTCCAGAATCACAGGGACATTGTTCATAAGGATCTAATTTCAATTTACTAATATCGGTTTTAGATAGTAACATATTTTATTTCATCCCTCACTTACTCATAATTGACACTAATTAGTGATAAGCTTTTTCCCATGTTTATATAAGATATTACAAGTGATAAAAATGCCCTCTCAACTCACATAAAAAGCGAAAGGGCCAATTTACAAAAGGTAATTCTAACCTTTAACTGAGGCCTTAAGATTTTCTTTAAAAGAAACGGTGTAACGTAGGATATTGAGGTAATTCACTTTGTTTATCCTTCTGCAGGATGAGGTACAGATCTAAAAGTGCATTATCCTCTCCAGCAATGATTTTCTGATTCATCATTTTTAACAACAGTTGATGTATTGGTTCATGTACATCCGCTTGTATGTCAGAATTTTGTTCATGCAATGCTGTACGATTAGCCTGGAAGAAAACATCTTCGTACCGGTAGACAATCATCCGGAGTATTTCTGCTTGTTCTTGCAGATAATTGGATGAAAAGAGCAACCGGAATAGTTTAGGATCATCCATAGGGTGTCCAGCTATGTCTAACCAGGCCTGTACCCCTTTAAAGGTGATCTCGAAATTCATCATGAAGAAAGAATCAGAGCGTTCCGCAATTTGAGCATTCATCAATATTTCCCCTTTACATAATCTATATTGGATACCAGGAGTGCATCCTTCCCAGTAGAGTCGATCGTAACCGTTACGGCATTTGGAATATCCTTCATAAAGATTCTCGGAGGGTTAAGATCTCCCCCATATCCTAAGTTTACCACACGATTATAGTTTTCCAAATTGACAATCGATTTGCCGGTATCCGGATCTCTAAACGGGCTACTGGAGTTCTCTACAGTCGCGGGGGTTCCATAATATTGCCTTAAACCAAACGTGATAGTTATAGAGTCAATCAAGCCATTGTATACGCCCCCACTGTCTCCTCCAAAGCCGCCAAAACCAATATTCTCAAAGGGTAGTCCTGTTGTTGGATCAATTCCTCGGTTCATATCGAGAGCGACCAGGTTCTGAGAACGCATAATGGACTTGAGTTTATTCGCATACTGGCTGTCCGTTGCATAGCCGGCACGTTGCAACTCATTGGCAAAAGCGAATGGATTCTCCATCTTCAATGCTTTTTTATATCTGCTGTTCTTCAGCAAGAATGCAGAGTGGTCCGCAAAGGAAGCTAATGGGCTACTATAGCTGCGGAACTTCGCTTGAATTTGCACGCTAATTCCGCCAATCTCTTCATGCGTGGTGGCTGTACAGGTTGGCCCCTTCCAACTCTTATTTGCCTTAATCCCGAACATATTATTACAGATGGACCGTTTTCCGTAGCCAGACTCTAACGCTGCCTGAGCAAGAGAAATACTGGCAGGTACACCACTTCTACGTTCTTCCTCTTGTGCTGCTGAAGCATAAGCAATAAAGAACGGATTGGTGAGATTGCCAATCTCCGAAGGGATCTGCACGGGAGGGGCTTCTGGGGGAGGTTCAGATACTTCACTGCCATCCGGTAGAATGGCTTGAACCGTGTTGATTCCCCCATTCACCAGTTCCCGTATATAGATTGTCCCTTGATCTGTAAATGTTGGAGCGGCAGATTCCATAAACACATTATTAATGTATAAGATCTTATTGGATTCAAATGAGGCACCAGATTCTGCATCCACGCCCGTCCATTTAATTTTCTTGGCCACATCGAATGCTTCTATACTTGCTGTTTCCGTCAATTTAGACATCAACATGACAAAAGGTTTAGGATCAATAGCTTCTTTGCCTTCAGGTATCATCTCAAAATGGAGATGGGGGCCAGTGGATCGACCCGTGTTTCCTGATAGACCAATAACGTCTCCCACACTCACATATTGTCCTGGTGTAACAAGTGCTTCACTCAAATGCAAATACCGGCTGCTCATACCAATCTGAGGATTCGTACTTTGAACGGTAACGTAGATCCCTGCATTCTGCGTGCTGGCCGGATCAGTGCTCCGGGGATAACTTACTTTGGTGACTACCCCTTCAAATGAATTCGTGACTGGGGTACCTTCCGGAATCCCGATATCTATACCTTTGTGAAAGGATTGAGCCTCACCTGTAACGGGGTGTTTCCGCGTTCCATAGTCACTGGTGATGGATTGTTCGAAATTACGGACATAAATGGTTGGGGGGAGGATCCCCTCAAAGATCTGAGTCTCCCCCGCTACTTCTTCTGCAGATGATACGGCTGCGGCGATCAGGTAGAACATGCCGAATACACCGATCAAACAAACGCTGACAATCCAAAAGATGGGGGACTTGAGTATGCCCTTAGTTACCAAATCCTTTGCTTTTTTCTGGACTTTCTGCTTAACCTTTCGCTTCAATTGCTCTTTGAGCATGTCCGCAGTATTACTTGTATTACCAGTACTAGGTAACAGTGTGATCACGTCCTCAAAATAACTAGATTAACTTGTAGAACCGGAGTTGTTCTGCTGGCTAATCGTCTGCTTTCTAGCAGTACGTGCCTTGTTTTGTACTTTCTTCGATAGATTCTCAGCTGCATTGCTGACTGTAGCGACCTGGCGAGAACGCTGCATCGTTTTGAGATGCTTAAGTTCATCTTGCAATCCACTGCTGACTTCGGTAGATATTTTCTCTTTCATTTTGATTGCTACCTGTTGGTTGGTTTCCGTATTGATTTCTAACCGGAGATCATCAGCGTTCATGACGGTCTTCAGTTTTTGTTTGGAGTCATCCATTTGAGCTTTCAATGCTTTGTTATTAAAGTTGACTGACTTAGGACTCATTTTCGTATCCACAGTCGGTTTAACATTCAGTAACACGGCTGCCTTCTGATCCAGCGTTTGCTTTTGGCTCGCTATACGACTATCCGGCATAGCAGGCATCTTAGATAAAACAGCTTTTGTGTTAACTGGGGCGGCTGTACGTACCTGCGGTCCGGGAGCTACAATGCCGTCTTTAGGTGCATTGATTTTACTGAACGCTTCGTTAGCTTTAAGCAGTTGCATTTTGTAATTTTTAAATTCATCCATACCTTCGAATTTGGATGCAATGGAAATGCGTCCGGAGCGCACGAGCATGGTGTCATTAATCATCTGATTCGTTTTCAAGCCAGATGCTTTAAATCGCGAATCCATTTCTTTTACGAAGTCCGTATGTTGAACAGGCTGATCCGTCATATTTGCTGTATCTACTGCTTGTTTATAATCCACTTTGTATCGATCAAAGAGTTGGATCATTGTAAAGTCATCGACTGCTGTCTGCAGCTTCCGATTACGATTCAATGTCTTCGCTCTTTCCATCTGATCTACAGCACGTTTAGGACGTTGGACCATGAATGTAGATGCCTGACGAATGGCACTTTCGTTCCCATAAATCGTAGCAGCCACTTCCTGGTCATTCATGCCTTCATGCACACCTTGGGATAAGATAGCCTGTTTGACATTGCCACCATCATCCTTGATGTCTTTAAGACGTCCCTTCTCTTCTTTCCATTCTTTGTCCATACCGCGGAAGGGACTTGTGGTGCCATTGCGTAAGTTGTCGTTGACCTTCTGAACAAACGGGGTGTACTGTGCAGGCTCGCCGTATTCAGTAGCAATCTCTTCAGAAGCCTGCTTTTCCCGTTGATAACGGAGCATCATACTTGCTGATGTTGCATCGTTTAGGTTGTTGTCTGCTTTCGTAATCGAGCTAGGGTTAAAGCTACGTGGAACCCCCTCGTGTTCTCTCCGGTTAAACAAACCACTTACTTTGTTGGTAGCGCCATTGTAAAGGGAACGTGTGATATTCCGTTGCACACTATCCACGATCGTTGATTTAGGTTTTGGCATTGCGGGAATAACACCTGTTGCTTTGCTGAATACACTCGTAATTTCATCACGATATTTAAATACGAGGAATACCGCTATAGCTTCAAATATCATTCCTGTGAACCAGCCCCTACCTCCCTTCACTGCAACAGCCTCATAGACCAAATGACCGAACACAAGCGAGAAATTGAAGAATATCATGGTCATCGTTGTCATCATGAGTAAACCAATGAGCTTGATGAACTGACTCCGTATTACAGAAAAGCCAGCTTCACGCCCTGGGAAGAGTGCACCAAGCAAGGTGATAGACATGAATGAAGAGTGAATCAATGTTTTAAATCTCATGAAAATCGTTGCTATGGCCCAAAAACAGAAAAAACCCAGTATAAACAATGAAAATGCGAGATTAACTAAGACAATAATCATTTGAGAAGCAGATCGCTCTTGCTCCACTTTTGGATACTTTGTGGCAGCTTCTTTCAGAGCGTCTTCCCGTTCATCCGAGAAGGAGTCAGTGGTGAGCACTTTGTCCAGAACTTGGGGGTCCTTCTCTGCAATTTGGCTATCATCGAATTGCAACATGGTATACGGACGAATAACCAGCTCCTGCCACACTTGCTCCGAGATGACCGTAACGCCTTCATTAGAATCTGTTTTAAGCCCAGTCGTCTTGGCGAGAGAGATATAAATCGTATTTCCTATGTCCCCTACAAGACTATTAGCAAACTTCAGGAATGGGCCGGCGTTAGCAAAAAACGCGAGGGAGATAACTAATGCCATAACAAACGTAAATGCCTGTGAGAAACCATCCAAGAAGCGACCTCTGACCATCAATATCGCAATATAGCACCCAGTGATTGTGGCAAGCATACCTCCTAAACTGTCCCAAAAACTCCCTTTATTGATGCTGCCTCCAGTAATGCCAGTTATACTTTTAATAATGTCTGCTACGGCGTCAATGAGCTGGTCCATTAGACTGAAAGTAAAAGCTTCTCTGGCAATGAAGTTGAAGAATCTAGCGATTTGCACATTTGCTAGAAATAACATGGACAAACCATGGTCAAAAGCGCGAACAATCCCGTCCTGAGCTTTGTCTCCTACTTGCCAGAAGTGGCGGTCTTTAGCGACGGTTTGAAAAGAATAATGTGAAACACCGTATTTGTTATAGTTGGTATTGGCCGTATCATCTTTGGGAATCATCTCATCGAGAGAGTCTGCATATGCTACGTGACTGGTAAGGATACTCCCCAAAAGCATAAATACAACTAAACATAGTGTCATCCATCTTCGACCTTGATTTGGCTGATTAAGCTGGTTCTTTATCCGTTGTATCATCATCCAAGGAGTCCCCCTCCTTGCTATATTGTTCTTCATAATAGTTTTGGAAATTTTGAAGAACCGAAAACTCGTTTTCCTCGTTCTCTTCATTCACAGCAGCATCCGACTCTGCAGGTGGCCGTGTATCGAAGCAATCAAATAGGTGTTGGAATACCACATCGATATAAACAAGGCCGATACGCCCATACAAATCTTGCATCAGACATTGACCGTTTTCCAAGTTCTTGATCATATCGATATTCTGCTGGGTATGCTCCAAGCCAAAATACGAAAGTGTATTTTTGATCTTTGTATTGTCCTGATCGCGGAAAGCGAACTTAATTCCGATGTTACCTGCCAAGTCTCCTGCCATATCCGTCGCATTCTGGGTGATAAACACGGCACCACCGTTCAATGAACGACCTGTACGAACAATCATATCTGCGAGTGCTTTACCTGCTTGTGTGCCTAGCAAGGCCCAGGCTTCATCCATCAAGACAAATTTAAAGATGGATATGTTGTGATAGATAAACTTATGGGCGAACCGGGCAATCGCAAACATGAGTGCAACGCTCATTTTTTCGTCCAATGAGTAGTTATCCGGAGACTTCTCGGGGGACGGCATCTTCAGGTTCTGAATTTGCAATATATTAATTGCATAATCCAATTTGATAGTTGCTTCTCCACCAGTACCGAATAACAACTTAGCGAAAGATAACGTTTCAAAACTTTCAAGAATTTCAGCTAGTACTTTTGCGGGCGGTCTCGTCAACCCCATTTCATAAAGTACGGGGATGGCCTTGGCTAGATACGGCTCCGGACCATTGGCCACTTTATTTACTGCTTGGGAGATGTAACTGTACTCCACACTATTGGTTTTGGTTGATGACAAGTAAGCGAGAATCTCAACCCCTGCTTCTTTTGCGGTTTCAATATCATCTAGCATGACAAACGGGTCTAATTTACCCATGTCTTGTTTGGCAGAGGACAATGTAGCCACTTGAATCTGTCCAGCCAGTTCAGGAAGATCCTCTGGCCAATTGGAACGCTCACCTTTAGGATCAAAAATGAGTGTTTTGCCCCCAAGGACAGCTGCATTTTGATAGCCAAGTAGGTTTGCCGCCATCGATTTACCACCGCCAAGTGTCCCGGTAAGAGACATACTTGGACTGCGGTTCTCTTGGCTGGCGTTCGCAGGATCAAGATAGACAGGACGATCAAGTGGACCTGTCGTACCGATGTAAAGCCCTTTCCCATCTCCCAGTTCTTGCGTAGCACCCACCATACCGGATGCTAACATTTCTGGGGGGATCCGCTGAATGTAATCCGACACGTACCGAGGAGATCCGGGTATAAAATCATTAAATAAGAGCCACTGATCTCCACTGGGAAGCTCAACATGAATGTTTCCAAAGTCTCTATAGTGATCTTGGAGGATAGAAACATTACTTTTGAGTAGATCCAGGTTTGTGTGATAGAGCCCATAGGTTACATGAGTGATAAATGTTGGATTCTTCCGTTTCTTATATTCATCCTCTAGATACATGGCATTTTCTTGTTTCTCCTGCAGGTCCATGGGCACGCTAGCGTTGGCTTCTTGAATGTTTTTGACCTGGTTATCTATATCCATTCGTTTACGTGCCAGTTTTTTGAGTGCGTCGCGGGCTTCCAGAACGTCGACCTTTATGCTCATCGAGACAGGGAATGGAAGTGTAGCTGCACTATATAGCCATTCACTTCCCGGCATGTCCAGATTATCTGGTAACTCAGAGAGAGCTAAGTATGCATGATAAATTTGCTTATCTGTACCTTCATGTAATTGTGTAATCCCCACTCGTCGTGGATGAGATGTATCAATATCTGCTTCCGTTAGAGTTAGTACTTGTCTAGAATCGTAGAAGAATGAAGGTTTACCGGCTTTTTTGCCTTTGGTCTTTTTAGGAGACCAGTTTTCATTTTCCGTAGAACGTAGAGGTGGATCAGCAATTCCCCACCAGAAGTTCCTCTTAATTAGCCACTCGGTTGTTTGTTCTGTTCCTCTTTTGACTTTCATCCTACGAGATAGGCGATCAAAGATCTGTCTCTCTTTTACCTGATAACTTTGAAATTCGTGTTCGAAGATCTCAGGTTCATTCAGTCCAGAAAGGTTTTCGATGGCTCTTTTCGGGTGAAGCACTAATTTTTTCATCTCCGTTACCATGGAGCCAAGCTGGTCTACCAGATCTTTTGCGTCACTTTTGGGGAGATAAACAACCAGAAATGCTTTGTAATCGGCATTGTTCACCCCTTCAACAGAGTTGTAGTTAGAACTGAGGTAATCTTCCATCTGATGGATAATGCCGATGGAATTCTTCTTCAGGGGGCCGGATACTCTTTTCTGGCGAAGTCTTTCATGGTGCTGATGTATGTCATGGGTTTTAGGAAGCCATAAGATATGAAACTTATCGGTTAACATACCGAGTGAAGCAGTTTGTGTGATAAGACGGTCAATCTTTTGCTGATCGCTAAGATGGTCGTATATATATGGGTTGAGCTCATAGATAGCCCATACTTCTTTATTGTGATTGAATATTAGATTCTGCTCGAAGTAAGCAATAGGAAATTCAATTTTAACTTTGCTCGGTTTTTTCTGTACTTCCCCAAGTGTTGCCAAGATTTTTCACTCCTTGTAAAGAAAAGAGTGTGCCTAGGCACTCTCTCTTCTTTTTCTGTATGCTCTGTATGCGATTTTACTGGTATACACGTAGCGCTTGTTGTGCTCAACTTTACGGTACCTATGTAAATGCTTTGGGCGTAACCAATAGAAGATCATACCCAGCAGCCATTTATGTGGGGCCTTGCCGTCGAGTTTTTGTTTAGCAATCAACCAGGCAGATATTCCGGGTAGAAAAGCATACGTATACACACCTGGTATAAAGAATAAGATCTTGCCTAACAGCGACCAAAAGATAAAGCATGCAACAAAAATTCCTACTAGCCTTAAGTTTGCTGGTATGGGAAGTTTTTTCCCTTCAATTGCGTAAATGACCCAATCTAAATTCCATATCTTCGTGTAATTCGAGACGGTAATTCGCGGGGATTCTTTTTTATCACTCATCGTGGCTTAACCGAAGATAGCTTTCCAGAGTGTATTCGCCAGATTCTTCATTTCTGTCCAATTCAGAATCATAGCTATCACTAGAATGATACCTACGAAGCTAAGTAGCTTCATCCAATCCCGAGTGACTAGGAAGAACAAGGCACTTACTAGAATTAGACCTGGAATCAAAGCACCGAGGTTGGTTTGTAACCAAGTATTGGCTTTAACGCCTGGATCACTCGCAAATACGGGCAAAGCAAACATCAAGCTTGAAAAAATGATTAATGAAACACGTGATAATAGTTTTTTATTTAAGCGCATAAAATGTGCTCCTCTCGACTATTCAGTTGAAGTATTTGGATCTGAAGGGGAGGTTCCAGTTGAGGTATCCTCTTCAAGGGTTTCGCTTGCTATAGGTTGTTTATCTTGTTGATCGTTCTGATCGCCAATTGAAATGACATACATACGATTATCTTTTTCTATTACATTTAGGATCCATAGATTTGTGAAAATTTCTCCGATATCGCTCTTCACGAGCACTGATGCTTCGATTCGTATATAGGGGGGCATAGTCTCTGTACTTTTCATTTGGTACACAGACACATTCTCCACCTTGTTCATCTCAAATTCAGATGCAGTTAGGTGTGAAGGTGCATTTTTGATATCGTCGTAGAAGTACTTGATTTGACTCACATTTCCTTCAAAGTACGAGGTAAGGAAACTGTTAGCCAATTCGTTTGCTCGTTCAATCTGTTCAGTATCTGAGATAAAGTCACCTTGCTCAGAGGGTAAGGATTCTCCCTTTTGCTGATTTGCTACAAAGCGGGGATAGTTATCAATAACAAAACCTTTGGGGGTAGAAGATACTGGAACCACCATATAAGTCTGCTTGATTACCTTTCCTTTTTTATCCTTTGTTGCGACTGATTCAGAGGCGGAATCAAGGTCAACCTCACGACGAACATTTAATGTAATCTCAAATGAAGCATCGTTAATTTGGCTTGTATCATAAACCTCAACGGATTGTACATGGGATGTACCCTTAACCTCATAAGGTTTTAATCCAGCATCTGCATCGATCCCACTTATGAATTTTTTGAGCCTTTCTGTACGGTTAGTTACATCGTTAATTGACCATGTGAAATATTCAGTAGCAAAATCACTCGCAAATCCTTTTATTCCATCTGTGATCGCGGGCTCACTAGAACCGATGTTTGTAACCTTTTCGATCACCCTAGTACCTTGTGTGAATGAAACGACACCTTTAAAGATGATAAATAGAACAAACATCCAAAATACAAATCGAATGAAGGCTTTACCCGAAGTACGTTTAGGTGAACTAGGTTTAATCGATTTATCTTTAGCCTTCTTCACCTTAGGGGAATCATCTTTTAAATCGTCATCATCAGATTCATGTGACTTCTTTTTTTTAAGAAAACCCAATGGAGTAGCACCTTCCTAACTATTAACGATTTTTGTTGCTCTTGTTGTTTCTGTTCCCTGTTGATAGGACACCGACTAGAAATACACTGACCCCCAAGAGTATGAGTGCATGTTTCGTATCAAATTCCATGAACCACTTTCCGGTACTCTTGAGTTTATCCATTATCCCAGGAACGGTACCCACGACCACATCAGTAGCTTGATCAATCACCTTCTCCACTTTTTCATGTGATTCATCTCGATTGGATTCTTTCGGTGGGGTTGGTGCGGAATCTTCAACCTTCGCAGGTGGCGGGACTGCTTCCGGCACAGGTGTATTGTGAGTACTCGGTGTGCGTATTAATAGCACCGCAGCAGTCAAAATGACGAGTAGGCTGATACTGATCAATACGATTCTCTTGTTTTTGCTCAATAGAATATCACCCCCATTCTATTCCAATTAGTTAATCAATCAATATACTAACATAATAACTAATTGATTAATATACTAAAATAGCTTAGGGTTTCATGCTTAATTTCATTGTGAGAAATACAAAAAGCTTCTGCATTGTGTTGGTGCTTCAGGTTATTGGGGTGGGATGATTAAGGTGATGAAGTAAAATGCAAATGGACTTTGCTTTTTACATGTGTACGCAAGGATATTGATTTTGAGGGGATTTATGAAAAGTAAAAATAAAAGGCCTCTCCCCTATTAGGGAAAGGCCAGACAGATATATTTCAATTTCCATGACAAATGCGATTGGATTAACTAAGGCTATTGAGATGTTGAAAAAGTTGAATACGCAGATATGACATCCCCGATGCTTCTTCCTGTTAAAACTCTGCTGTTTATACCGAATACGGTTTGAGCTGCATTTTCAATATTAGTAAGACGCTTGTTGTAGATTGCATTGGGAACAACAAATGCGATGATGCCGTCACGGATGATTTTGTTAGATGTAAGTTTCATCACGTCTCGATAACGTTCTAACTTTTTCTCAATAGAAACCTGATCCGTATGAAATGGTGATCGTTGAATTGGCTCGGTGGAACGATCCAGTTCAACGAAAAACACTTGCTGTCCAATTCTCAATACAGCATCGGGTCGAATTGATATTGTATCATTGTCGCTATACACGGATAAAGACGGATACCAATCCCAGTCATGATATTGCTTTAAGTCTGGGTCTTGATTCATCCACTTGTAACGTAAATCTAAATATACCTTACCTAACTCCCAGAAGTGGTCCTTTTTTGCACGTTCCATATCAAGTTCATTTTTAGAAAGACGATTCTCCTCTAAGATCCCTTTTTTGATCTCGACTATCTTAAGACCACGACTGCTTAGATAATACCATGTTTCTCCTAAGATCTTCGTTCTCCTGTGTGAAGGTTTATCAGATGAATTAGGGTCGTAAGTAGAGTACTCCAGTAATCCACGATCTTTGAATCGTTTTACTGTCCTTCTAAGCCTAGTTATAGCTCTGTTTTCATTTTTTTGTTCCAGTTCCTTTTTTTCTTGCCCTGTTGCAGTGCCATATTCGGGATAATGATATTCAGGTGTATCTAAAAAATAGTTACTTAACAGGGTTTGTTGTGGCATACATCGACACATGTACAAATCAGTGAGCATCTCCCAATCTCTGTCGGTGAGAAGATCGATAGTCTCTCCAAGTGTATATTCGGATGAGTCTTTTTTCCTTTTTCTTTCGGCTGAACTATCTGGTTTTAGTTTACTCTTGCTAGTGTTCATTACCTCTCCTTTCTAAACCTTGAATCTGAGCCATGAGTGGTTTGGGTTGATTGGATTGTATTATACGGTGTTAGTCGCGATTTATTCAAGTTATCAATTCCTGATACAGCAATACTTTGAGGGTTATGTTGACTAAGTTATTACTTCAGCTAATTTATTGACATAGAAACATTTGAATAGTATTACGTACGACATTTTTAAAGTACGACATAAAGCATTGCAAAATCCCTTACAGTAATCGTGACATAAAGCAGATAATAAATTGAATTAGTATGCTCTTCTCCTGATATGGATGGACAGGTTCAGGTATAGCTGAATATATTCGAATTAATACAGTTTCCAGATCAGTGGATAAATCCGGATATCTACGGATTTATCCGAGTATTCAGTTACAGATTATAATCCAATTATAATACAATAATTATTAAAGTTTAATGCGATTGCTATTAGATTGTATATAAGGTTGACTCCGATTATAAAAGAATATAAACTGATGAAGTGATGTGATAACTACATGAGGTTATTAAGGAGGAGTTTTATATGACGAAGAAATACTCAATGTCTGTAGGGAATGATATAGGCAATAGTGAAGCAGATGTTTATATTGACGGTAAGTTGGTAAGACAACCAAATGTCTTTTCCTCAATTGGACAACTCCCTTGGAAAGACGATGATATCGATGTACAGAAAAATCTAAAAAACATATTTGATAATCTAGTTGTATCGATTATCTCACCAGCTGTTCCGACAGGAATGTACACCGTTGGAAATCATGCACTAAAAACGAATGGCGAAAATGTAACCAGTCTATACGTCAAAGGAAACGGATCGAAGGCTGATCAACTTGTACCTTACATAAATACTTTGGCATTTACTGCCGCAAGAGCCATACAAAAAGCGTACAGTGAAGGTGGTAACCTAAACGATGCGATTGAAGTAGAGGCTGACATGGCAGCTGCACTGCCGGTTAAACAAAGCTCTCCTACAAATAGCATGAAATTACGTCAGAAATTTATGCTGGGTTCTCATCTCGTAACTGTACATTTAGGGCTCACAAAGAGCGTTACTGTTAAGATACAATTTCATTATGTTCATGTTCTACAAGAGGGAACTCCCGTTGTTTTTGCGCTTCAGATGAATTCAATTGGAGACTGGAGAACGACTTCGTATAATACAGACGAAGTTGAAACAGTAGATAGCGATCTTCCTGGTATGTTTGATGAGTTTGCAGCAACGTATGAACTCGGGGATATTGATGGAAGTTACTTTGATGGGAAAAACATACTGCACCTTGATATGGGTGACGGTACTACCGATACTCCTTTAACACGAGGCGATGCCGTTGATAATGATTTTGGAGATGGCATCAATAGTGGGATTGGGCACGCAATTAGTGCAGCGATTCCGGATCTCATTACTCTGGCACCGCATGCTTTTAATTCAATCACACGTCAACAATATAGTGAAATTCTTAAGAGTCAATTTTC
Organism: Paenibacillus sp. AGC31; assembly: GCF_057334655.1. NCBI lineage: Bacteria > Bacillati > Bacillota > Bacilli > Caryophanales > Paenibacillaceae > Paenibacillus > Paenibacillus sp. AGC31. The sequence continues at coordinate 24,153 of NZ_JBHFJH010000029.1, read as the reverse complement.
AAATAAAAAACATAAGTTCTTAAATGAAGCTTTACAGGCTTTTAATCCTCACTGTGATAATCAAGCAAATCAAATTGTGCACCACACAAATGACCAAATTCTTAAGATTGGAGCAAATGAAATTGATATTGTTGTAGCGTATGGTGGTGGCAGTATTCTAATGAAACCAACGATTTATGATAAGTTGAAGACTATTTGCGACAACACCAGAATACAGCTTTTCTATGTTCCTGCGGAATATGCTGTTACTTTGAATGGTGAAGGACTTGATTATTTTGTGAGAAGTCCAATTTATGAGGCTCTAAAAATGAAATTCTTATCTTCTCCTGAGTATGTCTCAATGAAGAAAGTAGAAGAAAATAAGAAATCAGCTGTAAAACAAACTGCTAGCACAAAGGAATAACTAAATATAAAATATTCTGATTTGGAAGGAGGTATTTACTCGTGAGAAAAACTGATGCACAGAGAGGGAAAGCGGCGGTGCTAAAGTTAAAAGAAGACGAAGAGCAACTTGTGCTAGATTGGATAAATGCACAGTCCGTATATGCTGATTCAATGAGGTATCTAATCCAAAAGGAAATCGCTGAAAATGGCATAAGGAATCTACAACTTTATATTCCCAGGATACGAGACATTGAAACTATAAAGACGTTGCTTCCTTCAGATAACGTTAGACCAACAACCATGAGTGCACCGACTTCAGCTGTAATATCACACCAAGAGAAACCAACTGAAGTAATTGTGAAGAAGGAGACAAATAGTACTACTAGTGAACAGCCCCCCCCTCTTTCTGCTCCTCTCCATCCAGGTGTAATCGATGGAGAGCCTGAGAATAAATCTGATCTTAACAGTAGTCTTGTTTCAGATTCTAACGTTAGCATTGTAGAATCAAAATCCGCTACTGATACTCAATCAACAAGTAAGCCGGCGAATTCCCCGGGAAGAAGAGCTAAAAAAACATTCGATGCGAGTACTATCAGCTCATATCAATAAACATAATTGGCAGCATTAATTAATGAATACAACTGTCTCAAGGCGATCTACTCCAGATTATTATGCTGGAGCCCCAGGTCGCCTGTTTTTTTATTGATTTCATTTTAGTGCCTGACTGATAAGTGAATGTTCAAGCAGCTAGTTCTTCAGTTTTATTGTGAGGAAATGGAGTATTCATACCGTTCATCTTGATAAATCTAATCTGTCTATTGTCCTCTCGATCTCGGGCTACTGGGAGGATAATTATATTAACTTAACTATTGGTCAACAGATATGTGATAATGACTGACTGTAGCAAGCCCCTACTCTGGTAATCTCTTCTACCTGTTGGAATCCTCAGATTTGACGAAACTTGTCCAGCACCAACATCTTCCTCATCTTTTGAACTCTGATAATCACATTACAATTCACCTCTATTCGTAATATTAGCTCGTCCATGTTTGATACTGTATCCGCTGCAAAGAACTACGTTTATACCAGGCATTTTAGGACGACCTAGAAAATTTTCACGATAGTGTTCCCCATCCCTATCCCTGATGAAACTACCGAGAGGTTTCCAGTTACATCTGCTAAACACCATGATGTACAAAAACTCCTTGTCTGACTCAATTTTATTTGGTCAGAGATTTGTTCATCGCACACTCTCTTTATAGGAGAGATTTACCTGATGGTGAGAAGGAAATTGAATTGATCTGTGCTCATGAAAAGTCATATAACTCACGAGGATAAGCCCGTAGGTAAGGTGATTTAATCACAAAAATTGATTAATTAAGTTGTGAACGTAATGGTGGAACTGCATAAGGCACGTGCTACACAAGACATCGCAATTTTGTGATCAGATTCTCATCCATATGAGGATCTGATTTATTTGATCTTCAGATCTCTGACTGGTCAGATAGGGCAACATTATTAATTCATTTTTTGAGACATTGAAGGTCACTTATTAATGTTCAGCCGTCTCCTCTCTCACCTCATTTAAAGTAAAAAATTCTAGTATACTAATTGATGTTGCCCAAACTCCTCATCTAACCAGCATGTGATTTCACATTAGATCGGTGTACTGCTTCGCAGAATTGTCTGTTGGGGTCTATCATGCTGATTCTAGTTAATTGCTAGCTTGGGTACTCATTGCTTTGTTAGCATAAGCAATGAGTACCCAAGCTAGCATTTGGTGACAATATGATTTCTTAAATCGACGGTCCTCTTCTCAATAATCTACTGGTCAAAATTTGATTCTGCTAATCTTAAAGTGAATTTCACATGGTACATTTGTGAATAAGTAATAACTCGATTGATATTAAATTATAACAAAATCACAACATGATTATAATTGAATACTACCTTTATAAGTATCAGGTTATGTGAATTCCTGAATAAATGACGGTTATTCAGCTTTATTCAGCAAATTTGATACACGTATTAATTCGGATATATTCAGATAAATCCGTGCTAATACGATTAAACACGTATTTATATAATTTTGTCACGAATAAAAGCTTTTATACAGGCTTACACTCTCATTGGTTTAACCGGATTAATACAAGTTAATTCGAATTTACACGTATTAATCAGGATTAATTCGAATTAAAATTAAGTGTGTAAAGCTGTATAAACATTGCTTATTCAGTTATAATGATTGTAATAGGGTTTCAATTTGATTGAAGCGGGTGGTAATAGTGAAGGATATCGACGAGGTACTTACAAAAGAAGAGATTGAAGAAGCAAAAAGAGACGAAATGAGAGAATTGCTTATAGAAGCCTTTGATGACAAGTCACTATTGTATGAGATTTATAAAAAAAGAGGTTGGTTGGATCGTTTGTTCACGGATAAGATTCTTTCTATGGATAGAGAAGCCTTGTACACCTCGAATCAAGTTGCAGATTTGTGTGAGACACACAACTACGTAATAAAAAATAAAAGACGAGAGTTGCTAGAGTATGTGAATCCAACTCAAATGGGGGAAGGGAACAGTAAAACATACAAACATAACTATATTTCTGTTTTTAAAATGAAAATGATCCATGGACTTACGGGAGAAGGGTCGGAGTACACACTTCCACAGCTGAAAGAGATCATTACTGGTACTGTTGCTAGAACATCATCAACTCAACCAGGTGAAAACAATAATAACGAACTTTTACTTCAAATCTACAAAAAACTAGAAAGATTTGAACAGTTCGAGGAGATGATTAAATCAAACGAATTTTTTGAGGACATTGAAAAAAAGGTGAGGTCATCTTCTGAAAAATACTTGTTGGCTGATGCTAATAAAGACCAGGAAGCGAAAGAAGCTGCTGTAAATATATACGAAAGAATAGTATCACCTAATACTTCAATAGCTGATAAAGAACTTATTTGGATTGAATACAATGCTTTAGAAAGTAAGTATCCTAATCATGCTTATACAATTAGACTATATAAAACAGCTGCAGAGGAAAAAATTATAAGATTTAAACAAGATGAAAAAGAATTACAGATCCTTGACCTCAAGCAAAAGGTTAATAATCTATTTGGGGAATATGACGCTGCTAGAAATGAATCTGAAAGAGAGACAGTCAGAGCTAAAATTCGTAATGTGGCCAGTGATCATCCGGAACTTAGTTTCGAAATTAGAATGTGGTTATCTACGGCTGGTCAACAAAAGAAAGGTTTTTTTAAACGACTATTTTCTTCAAACTAATGAAAAGCAGTTCTCTCAAAAGGGAGACTGCTTTTTTTGTGCTTGAATTAGCAAAGATGATACCAGTCAAAATAATCATGACACTTCCATTGTAATATAGTAATATATTAATCAATATATGAGTGAGTGGGGGAGTCAGTTTGAAATATATTGGTTTGGTCTTCGGAGGTGTCTTATCTGCAATTGGCCATATGATTGGCTTTGTTTTTAAAAACATATACATTTCATTCCGTAGATTTTCGATGGATCCGGCAAATAAAAATTCACTATGGAACGCGCAAGCAGTACTATTTCTAGCAATGTTACTGTTATGTTTCTTTTGGCTTGTAGCTAAGTATCAGGATCTCTGGTACGGTTCGTCTCCAGTTTTTTATAGAGCGATCCCTTTGTTGTTGTCGTGTTTTCTTGGGCACATAATATATTCAAGTCCTTTAATGTTCAGAAACGCTTATGCTAAGCCAATTATTCAAACATTTCTTAATACCTTAAGTGCTCTCGCATTAGGTCATATACTAATTAAGTTTCTACCTAGTGGAATAGGAATATTAGTTGCCTTCATTACAGTGATCACCGTAACCATATTTACGCTGTACTTTATGCTGAAAATTAAGATAAATGGGACAATATTCACTAAGTTAACTTCATTGGTGGAAGAAGTGGAAGTGCGGAAAGTACCGGTTAAACAAGAAGGTTCATTGTTAAATATGATTCTAAGGAAAGATAAAGTTACTAAAGAAGAACTGTATGAATTTGATGGAATTGACCTGAATGCAAAGGGATGTTTATCGCATCTCCGATATTATTCTGAAGAATGTACTTTAGAATTGTTTTATACTCAGCCGACTAAAGAGAGACAAAGTCAGTTAGTCACTTTAACTCGAAAGGATAGGGCTCAACATGGTCAGACCGTAGGTGGTACCGGGTCTGGTAAAACCCTACTTGCAACGACCCTGATCGTTCAAGACTTGCTTAACGATTACATAGGGACCACGATCATAGAACCTAAAGGTTCACTTATAAATAATTTAGCAAATTTCATGGATAGAATCGGTAGACCTTACCACAGATTAGATGCTGAATATGAATTCACAAGTTGTCTGAACCCTATGTATGTTCCAGAGGGGTCCGACATAGAACCAATGATTGAAGCAAACGTATCTGCCTATCATGGATATCTAGGTGCTGATGCAGTTCAATACTTTAAGAGTAGAACAACACAATTACTACGTGTCTGTATAAAAGCTCTAAAATTCGTTTATGGGAATAATTGTACATATAATGAATTAGATCGGCTTGTACAGCCTATGAATGATGATTTTAGAGTCGAAGTACTATCAGAGATTAGCCGGCTAGGTCTTGAAAGCCAGGTACCGTTATTAAGAGAATATACTCGTAATATGGCAGGTAGTCAGAAAATGCAGGAACACGCGCAGCAAACGTATTCCAACTTATATGACTACTTAACTGAACTTACGAGTAATAAGTATATTCAACGTATTTTTTGTGGGCCATCAACCTTCAACCTAGATGAGGCATTAGAGCGTGGCGAAGTCATCCTAGTCAATGGAGCGTATGGTACTCTTCAAACACTGACTTACACAGTAGGACGGTTATTTTTGAACTTATTACGAGCTAGCACATTTAGAAGAAATATAAAAGGAGAAATTAGAGCTCATCAACTAAGAGTAGATGAAATTGAAATGTTTGCGGATGAAGAATTCAGTACCTTTATGGAAATGGCTCGTGAATTTGAAGTTTTTGTTGATGTAATACATCAGGGAAATGAACAGCTGACAGATGTTAGTAAACGCTTAGGTGCCATGGTCAAGCAAAACGCTGTGCAGAAGTTTATCTTGGCTGGTTTAGAGAATGAAGATGCAGACTACGTTGCAGATATGATAGGTGAGAAATATGTAATTGGACAAAGTAGTGGGACAGATGAAATGTCCACAAGTGGTTTCAAAACCCAAATTAAAGAGGAGAAAAGATACATCGTTGAACCAACAACGATTAAATCTTTGAGGGGTTTTAATACTGAAACAGGAGAAGCTGGCGAGGTATTATTTAGAGGAGTTCACAATAATGAACGCTTGGATCCGGTTATAGGGATACTATTACCGTTACCAAAAGTATTATTTAGTAAACTTTCAACTACTGAAAGTTTAGCTGAAGAGGAAGAGGACAAAGATGTCAGTCAACCTGATTTCAACGAAGTAGTGGATGTAACGCAAGAAACTGATCAAGATGCAAAAAATGATAAGTTGGCCAAAATTAAAGAAAAGGCAGCGGCACAAAAAGGGATTATGCAGCAGACTGAAAATATTGAGATAGTTAGGGAGGAACATATATTAGAGGAGAATGAGAAACCATTAGTGGTAAGGAATACATTTTGGGACAGTCCTGCAGAAGAACCAGTTCAAATAGAAGAAAAGCAAAAAGAGCTAGAACAAATACTCCCGCAAACTAAGATGAGATTTGCTCCAGCTTCAATAGATGAGACAACTTTAAGATTAGCTGAAAGAATTAGACAAACTGCTGAGGATAAACGTTCGAACAAAGGGAGTAGTGAATCGGAGTAAAACTCCAATTCGCTACTCCCATTTTTCTTCGTTAAGGGTTAAGAATAAGTCGTTATACTCACTAAAGCAAACTTTACCTAATGGAGTTAAACTATAAAGTTTCTGACGTCCACTTGAGCTATAAGAAACTAAGCCTAGTGACTCAACCCAGACCAGGGCTGCGTTCAATTCACCTCTACGAACGCGAGCATTTAATGAAAGATCTTCTTTATTATAGTCTTGTTTTGATAGGGTTTGAATTATAAGCTTAGTAGCATTAGGGAGTTTCGAAATCATATCTTTAAGATAAACATGAAGTGGAGAATTTAAATCATAATTGTTTTCTGAGCCGGCCATAATAACAACCCTTTCTATTCATAAATATTATAACTCATATATTAACACATATTCTAATTAAACAATATATATATAACTAATCGGATACATATATATCACTAAAATTGAAAAGTACTAAGTTGTGAAGAAAAGGATAAAATATACTTTTTAATGTTTTAGTGAGATAAACAAGGAGGAGACTATGCACATACAATTTCTACTCACTTATATTAATTATGCTTTTGAATGCGCGACTTTATTACTATTAGGCATCAGATTTTTTGACATAGGTAAAGTGAAATTATTCAAATATATTATTGGATCTATAGCTTTGACTCTTATTTTAGTTCTTATTAATGAATTAGGTTTTAAGAAAGGATATGCAGAATTGTTTCTTGTAATTTCGATAACCACTGTCTATGTGATTATTTTTAAGATAAAACTAGTCTATGCTTTAATTGTAGCCATTTTTTTAAAACAAATACGTTTTATGTTTTCCGCAGTAATACAAATGGCTTTACCAGACATGAATATAGGAGCAACTGGCAGTATAACCTCAATAATTATTTTCGCTTTGACTATTGTAATTATAAGATATCGCATAACGTTCACCTTTTTAAGGAGTGAATATATATATCATAAGAATATAGAAATGTTAACATACTCTTCTTTAACATTATTCGTTTTTGATATTATGTTGAGAACAAATTTCATCAATAATTCAATCCTGGGTACTCTTGTCGTTGCTTTTACATGTATTGTAATGGTTTTAGTTATTTCAGTTCGTTTAGAATTCTCCAGGTAAAGGCAGTTACTCAGTTAAAATATTTCGTATTATTCGGATGAAGGGGGGGGGCTCACTCTTCATTTTGTTTACATTCTCATTATTTTTATTTATTGCATTTAAAATTGTTTTATTGAGTTTTGAAGCACGTATCCAACTAATTGATACAAAATGTCCGTCTTTCTGCTCATTAAAATATAGTTTTAATGATTTTTTATCGAAAACTTTTATTTTTTTTAGGTTTGCATATAATCCACTCTGAACCCTCAGAAACTCATTATTTTCTAATTGTTCCTCGAATTTTATGAAATCATGAAGACTAAGTCTTTCAGTGAGTACACGTGACTTTTCTTGGTGATAAATAATTCTATTGTCAGTTCCTACCTCTAGATATAAAACATTCTCAAAATTAAGTTCAATAAATTCAAATGTAGCTAGTTTATCTATGGATGATACATGACCAGCAATTTGCATTAGTTCATTGAATGAGGCGGTATAAGCACTTGCAAATTTTTGAAGTGTTTGAGGCCTAGGGATTATTGCATTTCCGATTGTATTGTTGTCTCCTAATTCTACATCACGAATATAGCCATGACTCAAACTTGTTCTCTTTGCAGCTTCTCGAAGAGAATAACCACAGGACAATCTTAAATACTCGAGATATTTTCCGATAGGAAGATCCATTTAAAAAAGCTCCTTTATTGATTTTCGTGTTATGTATTATTTTCCCACATTAAGTTCATTATAATAGAATTCTCACACGAATAAAGATATATATGGTAACTACTCATTAATGATTCACATATACAGCAAGTGATTTATTTAAATTCTAATCAGATTATTATTAAATAGTGATTAAATTATAATCGTATAATAATTATCTTGGAAATTTAGGGAAACCATATTATACTAAAAGAAAGGAATAAAAGGGGGAAAGGTTATGCACCATTTTTTTGATCCTTCCATAAAACCAATTGTTGTTACAGATCTATCTGATGAAATCATTGCTGTGAGAACGTTTGGACTGGAGCATTATGGCTACCCGAATTTGATAATGTATGAAGTTATTAGAGACTATGAAACACTTTTTTATATGATATTAGATAGCATTTTTTCACTTGAGTTTGACACTCAAAAAATCTTTATGTTTAACAACAATGAAGTGAAATTCTCCTTAGATAAACAAAACAATGCAATTATAACTATGAGTAAACAGAGTGAAGTGAAGATAACTACATATAGAGACCCATTCTCACAAGAGATCGTTAAACATAAAACCAAAGGACTATCTGAATTATTTGGGCTACCGGAGGTTGAGATTAGTGGTACAGAAAATGAAGGAATAGAAATATTGGCCTATGTCGTTAACGAATTAAATTCTGGAGCAGTCATTGACGATTCAACTTCAATTGAAATCGAGGGAAATTATTACGAGTTGACCACACGTAGTGACCGATTCGGAAACTCCTTTTTGGAGATCTCCAAGATAGAATTTGTTGAATTAAAGCAGCAGTATAGACAGAAAAATAGAATAAAAAAGAAAGAAGGACTGAGAAGAATAAAATAAGTTCTTCTTTTTTTTGATTCAATATAGTAATATATCAGTATATTAACTAACATATTAACTAATTAAATAATTAGGAAGGGAGAACTAGTTTGGGACATGACACACTCATTGAGGAATTGGACTTCATATTGACCCATCCAATGTGTGGTACGAGGAACTTGGAATCATTCTACAATAATTGTTTATTCTCTTACGAGACTGTGCCTTTAATTGTTATCGTGAATCATATACAGTTCAAAAGGCCCGATTTGCTCACACAGTGGTCCAAGGAGAATGATCTAATACATAAAGTCACCAACGAATTAGATTTCAACCTTCCATTAGATACCAAAACCAAATCTGTGATAACTGTAGAGACTGATCTGCATGCAAAAGAACCTAACAGTAACGGTTATTACTTTATTGAATGGAATTTTAGTATGGAATATGAGCAAATTGATTTGTGCTTTAAAACAAAAAAAATTATGGTCACTTGCAAAACCTATGGTGAACTACTTTTAGTTGGGTTGGTTAAAACCGGAGAAAATAAATATGGTTTGTACTTAAAGTTAAAAGGAGAGAGCAAATATGAATAATTTACTTGAGGGAAATTCGATAAATCCAGATCCAATGAGAGAATATGAAGTATCTCTAAGAAGAAAACAAATTCATCAAGGTGTGGTTCATGCTATTGAAAATCATGCTCCTTTCGGAAAAAATATGCAGTGTGCAATCGTTAAGCTGAATAACGGCCTGAAAGGCTTGATTCATGAAGATCAATTTGACACAGTGAAATATAGATCATTAGTCGGTTTTATAGATCACAAAATTGATTACATGGTTCTGGATGTTGTAAAACAAGGACTTGATCCGAATTTAGAAGTCTTCAATAAAGAAACAGGAATTGTTTTATTATCTCGTGTTCAAGCTCTTGAAGAACTCCAAGAAGAATTTTGGGAGACTGCAGATGTAGATCATATTTGTCCCGCTACAGTTACTGGTTTTGAAGACGAACGTCTATATGTAATGATAAAAGGGGTGAGTTGCGTCTTACCGATACAAGACTATGAATACGACTGGACAGTATCGGGAAAAAATCTGATCCCGTTAGGTAGTCAATTGACTGTAAAAATTAAGCATATTGACAGAGAAAAAAAACAAGTAAGGGTAACAAGAAAAGAATTGTTGGAGGACCCATGGGAGAGAGTTAGAGAAAACTTTAAAGTTGGAGATTTTCATCGGGCGACAATCACAAGTGTAGTAGAGAATGTGGGTATATTTGTTAAACTTGCTCCTGGTGTTGAATCAATCGCTTGGTTCCCTAATCGCGTTCCATCTCATGGGCAATTAGTCGGCAAAACCGTTTCAGTCATGATTAAAAACATCAAAGCCGAAGACAGACGAATGCGTACAAAAATTGTCCACTTTCCACACGAAATACTTTAAGGGGGGAACTTGATTGGAACATCTGGTATCTCCTTTAACTAATTCTCCACAACAAGTGGTTCATATTTATCCTCTACTCGATGATCCGTATGCTCATATTACTCAATTAGGTGAATTAACAAAACATAACTATCACTACATCTTGAAGAAAATTGAGCATGGCTGGATTACAGACCGGGATATAGAAATTGTGAACTTTATATCCGTACATCGATGGGTTACGCTATCTCAAATTTTAAGAACCTTCTTCCCTGATGTTGAACGTGAGGAGACAGTACGTAATCGTGTAAGAAAAATGATGAAATATGGTCTGTTGAGAAAGATCGAATGGTCAAGTTATTCGAAAGGATCTGTAGGAAGACCAAGTTTCTACGAAATTGGTGCAAGTGGGGCGGATATATTGAAATTTAGATTCGGTGCCTTTTTGGGACATCGTGATCCAAGAAATCCGAAACCCACGACCATGCTTTTTCGAATGAAGTACATAGCTACCAATGAGTTGTATCTTCAGTTGAGAGAGCACTTTAAATTAGTACATTTTGAATTTCATCCAATCCTTAAGCTACAAGAAGAACAACAAGTTCCTACCGCGAAATTTACTTTGACTAATCCTGTAGGCAAAGAAATGTCCTTCATTCTATTATGTCATCGTGAGGAAGAAAAATGGCTCAAAACAATTCGTTATCAAGCCATGTTCTATAAACAGTATTTAAAAAATAGTGAAGACAGCAGTATTATGATCGTTCATGTATCTACAACTGACAAAGCCAACTTGGTTAGTAAAATATTTGAACAAGAAGGATTATCTACTGTTTGGTTTGTAACAGATGAAGATTTGTTTGACAAAGATATGGTTCTAACAAAAAGTTTCTTTTTCTTCAGTAATGGAGAAAAAGTTTACTATGATCTGCAATAATGCTGAAAATAGGTGATAGCATGAAAAGAATTTTTATTGCATCGTCTGATCCAGATGAATGTGAATGGATTAAGGATGAGTTAGAAGATTTCGGTAGGGTTGTAAAAGCAATAGATTCTTTGGATTTCTTTATATCTCAATGGGAATCAGTAGAATCGGAGATACTCATACTTACAGAGAACGTTGTTAAGAATACTGAATCATTCGAAAAGCTTCTGCACAATGTTAAAACAAATTATCCGTATGTAAAAATGGTATTTCTCTATTTCAGAGATGCGGATGATTTTGTGAGGAGATTAACTGATATCGGATTAATCTGTATATCTTACAATTCGTTAGATGTCGGTGTGATAGAAATGAGAATCAAAGGAGAGCTTGGGCAGGTTCCTGAAGTGAATACTCAAACCGAAACTGAAGTTGCCGAAAAGGTGACTATTGACTCAGTAATGTTTAAACGCAGTGAGGTGGATGAGACTTCAAGAGACTCCACAACCGAAGAATCTGAAGAATCGTCTGGATCTCAGGAGCCTATGGACGAACCGGGTAATGTCTCAATTGATGAAGTGGGGAATACGAGAAAAGCATCAGACAAGTTACTTAAGGTATTAGCCAATAAAGGTAATGAGTTTAAAACGTTTTTGAATAAGAGAAATAAACAATCTAGCACATTAGATATAGAAGGATTAAACTTTGATGCTGTATTTAACCAGTCTAGGAATAAGGTTAAAGTTAGAGATCGTTACATTGGTACAGCAGTAATTGCAGTAACCGGTGTGGAGAAGGGTGTTGGGTGCACACACACAGCACTTATGATAGCTAACTATTTAGCCAAGCAGAAGTTTTCAGTAGCATTAGTGGAAGCGAATGAATCTAATGAGTACAAGGAGATAGAAGCTGCCTATGAAGGTGTAGATGCAGATCTGTTAAATACAGTGAGTTTCTTTATTAATGGAGTCCATTATTATAAGAACGAAAGTTGTATTGATATGATCTCTCTGCTCTCAGGGAACTATTCTTACATCATTCTGGATCTGGGTTGCTACGATACAACTTCCTCTTTTAATGAATTCTTGAGAGCAAACTTACAGATAGTAGTAGGGGGAAGTAGTGAGTGGAAGCAAAACAAAATTTATACTTTCTTTCAAAGCCAGATTCACTTAGACCAAAGTAAGTGGAGATTATGTCTACCTCTAGCTGAGAAAGATTCAATTAAAGATATAAGCAAAAAAATGGATCGGCGTAAAATCTATCGTATACCTTATTTTCCTGATGCATTTGATTTAACTTCAGAAATAGATGGAGTTATGGAAAATATCTTGAAGGTCAATCAGCAACATAAGTTATCTTTACTGCGTAAAAAAATGCTGAACATCATGGAATAAGGAGGAGGAGATTATAGAGCTTAATACTTTATTTTTTGAGTTGATACTTACGTGTATTTTAATGTATGTGTTATATCGAATACCAGTGAAGAACAATCAATACAAGAAATTTGAGAGAATACTTCTTAGTACTCAGATTATTGTACTGATAATTTTGTATGTATGGGATTTATTCTTCATCAGAGTATTTTCTCAACTGATATACGCGTATACATTCTATTTTATGATTAGGCGATTTAGTGGAGAAAGCAAATTAACAAGGACGACCTTTTTAGTAATAGGAGCATCAATTGTAATGGGTGTAACCCCTTATGCTTATGCTGCTTCGTTAATGTTTACTGTTTTTATCGCCGTCAAAACATATAAAGAAATACGAAACGAGATAAAATACTTTATATTATTGATCTTAATAAATATAGTTAGTGTGATCTATCTGTACCAAGGGCTCGGCGGTAACCCGGATGCGCTAAGTAATGTAGTGACAGTAGTCAGAATTGCACTTTGTATGCTTCTTTTATTGGTAACGATAGATTATCAATCACGAATCATAGAAGGGACATACGTCAAAGCCATTACTGATTCTTTAACAGGCCTTCTGAACAACAAAAAAATAAAACAAGTTATACGGTCAACGATTGATGCACAAGTGGATTTCAGTATAATGTTCTTGGACCTGGATGACTTTAAATCAATAAATAAAGCCGTTGGACACGCTGCTGGTGATGAAGTCTTAAAATCAGTTGCAAAAATAGTAAAGGAAGAATTTGATGGGATTGGGTTTGTAGGTAGGTATGGTGGAGAGGAAGTAGTCGCTATTCTAACAGATTCATACTCTGGCTCGTTACTGAAAAAAGCTGAGGATACCCGGAAAAGAGTTGAAAATGAAGTTACGTACCAGTCAGATCAAATTGTACATGCAGTAACTGCGAGCATAGGTGTTTGTGACTGGACAGAAGAATGGTCTGCTGAAGAATGTCTCAAGAATGCAAATGAGGCAATGTACAAAGCTAAATCACTCGGGAAGAACAAAGTCGTTCATTATAACGAAATATTGGTGAAAGAATATTAGTATATTAGTATATTGATATTATTATATATTAACGTCAAAGGGGATTTACAATGTCTAAAATCCGGTTTCGGCAAAAACAATTACTTTTAGCAGGAGGGATTGGTGCACTTTCAGTACTACTGCTTTGCAGCATCTTTGGTTTTCTGTATGTCAACCACTTGACTAATAAGTACACTGTAAAGCGCTTATCAGTAGAACAAGAACTTGCACAAACCCAGCAAGTACTTAAAGAAGACATGATTAAGGTAGAAGTCGTCACTAGGAACATTTCATCTGGTGAACCCATACAAGAGAGTGATTTGGAAACACGTCTGATGCCACGCAATGCTGTATCAGAGGAAATGGTGCTTTCTAAAGAATTAATTCGAGGTAAGGTTGCAAAAGTGGAGTTGCCCACTAACACACCCGTTACCTCCACTGTAATCTACGAAGATGAAATCACTTCGAGAGACCTTCGTAGTCAAGAGTTCAGGTTGATGGAACTTCCCTCAAAACTTCAGAAAAGTGATTACGTCGATGTTCGTATTAAGTTCCCGTCCGGACAGGATTACATCATCCTAAGTAAGAAGCGCGTAGAAGATTTGATTGACGGGACCGTTTGGTATCACATGAATGAGAAAGAGATTCTTAATATCTCTGGTGCAATTGTCGATGCGTACATCCAAGATGCAACTATTTACGCGTTGTCATATGTAGAACCTGGCATTCAAGAAAAAGCCATTACTACATATCCGGCAAACAAGGCAGTACTAGATTTGATCGATTCGGACCCGAACATTGTTCAGAAAGCAACAACAGAACTGGAGCGGAGAAATCGCTTGAAATTAGAAGAGGCAATGAACTCGATGACTCCGGAGCAAAAACAAGAGTATAAAAATAAGTTGAACACTCAACAGATAGCTGAAAACCAAGCCAAAAGCGCACAGCCAACAACACAGCAACAATCAACAAACGATTTGATAACTGAAGCGGAATCAACTCCCCAAGTAGATACCGAAATGATCTTCAATGATCAAAATAGTATAGGAGCTGAGACACCATGATGAAGCAAGTCGTATTTATCGGCGCTTTTGAAAAATCAGATATTCTCTTTTACATCGCGAAGTTACTATCCGTACATCATCGAGTCGTGATAGTGGATGTAACATCCAATGCTGATTATCGCTACGCTTATCCTAAAATTCCTGAACAAACAGGGACCCAACAACATGATCGATTCGATGTAATCGAAAATATGACACTTGAAAAATATGAGCAATTAAAAATAGAAGAAGCCTATGACTTCGCCCTCATAGACATTAGTTACAAGGAAGAACTCCAACGTTGGCCAAATGCCGATCAGTACTTTTTAGTCACGTCACATGATAATGCTGTCATGCAACGAAACGCGGAACTTATGGATGCTTTTTTTCAAGGGAAAAGCCAATCGGACCTCGTCCCAATGTTCAAGTTAGTTCAAGAGACAACAAAATATACGGAACAAGTGATCAATGAGCTATTTGAGAAGCACCCCATTGATTGGAAAGAGACCTTTGTTTTTTACCCAGACGAACGTGATCTGGAAAGTAAACACATGAATCAGCAACTATCAATGTTGCACATTAAAAGGCTATCAAGTGATCTGAAATTGGCGCTACAGGGTGTCCTGGGGCAGATCTCGGGGCAGTCAGATAAAGAAATAAAACTGCTCTGGAAGAAAGCTGAGAAGGGAAGATAAAATATGACAATTATATCGTTTTGGGGAATGCAGCATGGTTTAGGTGTGACAAGTAGCACGGCTGCGGTTGCTGCTTTAATCGGGATGGAATACCAAGTGCGCACATTAGTCTCACAGCCGCAATGGGCAGATAATACGCTTCAGCGTATATTTCAAAAAACAGTCCAGTCTCAAAACCCACAGGGGTTCCAGACGAGTGGTGGGCTTGATGCTCTTGAACGTGCAGTCCGAGCCGGCAAGATTGACCGTGATGCAGTAAAGAATAACTCACTAATTTTAGTGCCTGATCGACTTGATATTCTCAAGGGTACAAATAAAAGTGATCGCATTCAATTTGATGATGCAAGTGAAGTCATTAATCTGATCTATAAAAAAGCCACTGAATATTACGATCTGGTGCTTCTCGATCTACACAGCGGCGGTAACAGCCCTGTGATTCAGGATGCATTAAATCAATCCGACTTGAATGTGGTTTGTTTATCTCAAAACATCAATGTATTAGAACGATTCTTCTTACAACGCGAAAGCATGCCCAAGGCAATCAAGGAGAAGCCATTTATCCTGCTCATCAGTCAGTATGATGAGGACTCCAAATTTAAAATCAGAAATATCTGTAATAAGTTCCGTTATAAAGGACCAGTGTTCTCACTGCCGTACAATACCAGCTTCAAAGACCACTCCAACGATGGAGACCTTCAGGGGTTCTTCCGGAGGAATCAGCAGCTGGCTACGTTCCATCCGAATCGATTCTTTATCGAAGAGGCACGGAAGCTTGCGATCCATATTTTGAATGCAGCGGGAGTCAACACAAGCATCAAACAAATTTCTGGGAAAGGAGCATAAGTAGATGGCATCATCAGGCATTATTAATTTTTTGATTATAGCCACTACTGTCCTGGGTTTTATCACACTTTTCCTATACTTGCTTTGGAAAAAACCAATTCGGAAAAATGATGACTTGGCCCAAGCGAGAGCAGAACAGTACTCCATTCCTGTTTTGGTCGACTTCACAAAAGTCATGATTAATGAATTCATTAACACAAACTTAATGGATATGGGTCTGTCAGGTGAAGAGTTTGAAAGGCGACAAGCCATCGTCAATCAATTTCGCAAATCATTGCGTAACACGGTTTCGGGAGAAATTAGCGACAAAATTTATGTGAAGCAGCAGATCGACAACATTCTTGAACGTGATTATGGAATTAATGAGACCAATATCGATCTGGTGCTGCCGTTTACGCAACCAGAAAAATTAACCTCACAGGACCGTTTCGACATCCTAATGCACTACTTCAAGAAAGAGCACGGCTATAAAGCACTGACATACATGATCGAAAAGTATGATTTAGGTCAACTCAAATATGTCATTGAAGATGGGAAAACCCCATCTTACATCATCACAGATGATGAAATACGAGAAATCTATCGAAAAGAGATCCGCAACCTGGATTACAAGGATAAACTCAGTATCGTTGTTCAGCGAGTATATCAGTTATACAAAGGGTTTGGCGTAATCGATGAAATTCGGGATATGACCATCGATGGAGTATCTGGAGGTGTCTCCGGGGCACCAGAAAAAATGAAGACAGTGGAGCATGAAATTGAGTTGTTGGGCAGGATGAGACATACCAAACGCGGTAATAACTCTGTATCGATTTTTCACAAAGGTAAAACGATTCACCTATCATTTTTGGAATTCGAATCAGAATTGGAAACTAAGCGCGTTGCACAAAACATCTACAAGCATAATAGTCCTGGTCCCTTAACAGAAACAACAGGCTATGTAGTGAACGATATGGCAGATGGATCGCGTGTTGTCGTTGTCCGTCCACCATTTGCTGAGAATTGGGCATTTTGGGTACGGAAATTTGATATCCCCAATCTATCTATGGAATTTTTGATTCCAGACTCTCATAAAAATGCCGAGCTACCAAGAGATATGCTCAAGTTTTTAATGAAAGGTGGGCAAACAACCGGATTCACTGGGAATCCGGGTGCAGGTAAAACATCATTGATGATGACTAGTATCGGATTTATTTATGCCTTTCTGAATTTGCGAACGCTGGAACTTATTTTCGAACTTAACTTGCGACAACTCTACCCAGGTAGAAATTCCATGGCACTCAAAGAAATACCAACCGTTCCAGGACAGAAAGCATTGGATCTAAAGAAGAAATTGGATACGGATGTAAGCATTTTGGGAGAGGTAGCAAGTCAGTCCGTTGCTTCCTGGATGATTCAAATGACGCAGTCAGGCAGTTTGTTTACGATATTTTCCCATCACGCAGTATCGGCTAAGCAGCTAATTAAATGGTTCCGAGATGCGCTCCTATCCATGGACATACTTCAAGATGAACGATTAGCGGAGCAACAAGTCGCGGAAGCAATCAAATGGGACGTACATGCAACTCGTGATCATACGGGGAAACGTTATCTTGAGCGTTTCACGGAGATTAATCTGGTTCAGTACGACGAAACATTTTTCGATCGTACAGAAGATTACGAGGAGATGAAGAAAGAAAGCTTACGAAGACAGTACGGACCAATTTGGAAAGAAGCTAATGTTATTGAATATAGAGATGGAGGATATGTAGCTATCAATCCAATTTCTCCGGAACGAATCAAGCAGATGAAAGAAGCAATGCTTGAGGAAGATTGTATCGCATTTGATATGTTTTTAAATAAACATTGGGGAGGACAAGACCAATGTCTACCAGCTTAATCGTTCTCCTCTCACTTATGGCACTTACGAGTATCCCGTTGATTTACTACTTTTTTAAATCGAGGAAAGATCAGAAAAAAAGAGTAGATATCTTTAACGCTAGTCGTGTTCAAAAGCGAACAAACGCCAAAATGATGGTTTTTTATCAAAAGTCGTATGACAGATTCTCAGCGATGCCTATTCTACGGAACCAACTCATAAGTATTCGTAGAAGGCTGTCTTTAATCAATACCTATGACGAATTCACCATACGTAAAGAAACCATGCGGATTACCTTTTTGATTCTAGGCTTAATCTTTGTTGGTATAACGTTGGTTGCCTTTGTCAGTTGGAGCTTTATCGCCATCATGATTGCGATAGCCGTAGCCATAGTGGCAAACGGACTGCTTATTACTATTTTTGTGAGTCGAGTGGAGAGTCGATTATTGAATCAGTTTGCAGATTTTTTGGAAGAAACGCGTCATGAGTATCAAGAAACACAGCGAGTGGATGATGCCCTGTATAACGCAGCTCAAATATCTCCACATGCCATTAAACTGCAAATCGAAAAGATTCATGATGTGATTTCTTCAGAAGATCCTCAAGCCCAACTAAGTGAGTACTACACGGTTGCACCCAACCGCTATCTCAAAATTTTTGCTGGTGCATCTCACATGATTATGGAATACGGCGACAAAATAACTTCTGATGGATCAATGTATTTGGGCACGATCACTAAGATTGTTAAACAAATTAGAGATGACATGCTGCGAAGAAGAATGCTGAATTACCAACTACAGGGTCTGACAATGATTGCCTTATCGCCACTTCTTCTATCTTTTCCTGTTCGAAAGTGGGCGGAGACTTCTTTTCCAGTCACAGAACAGTTTTACAGTAGCAGATTGGGATACATCATATTAATTCTCATATTTGCTGCTTCTGTAATCAGTTATATGTTCGTTCGTAAGGTTGGAGAACTTGACGAGGATAAGGGCGGGGGTTCTTCTCCTAAGACACAGTGGGAAAAGAAAGTTTACTCTTGGCCGTGGGCTAAATGGATTATAGATCGATTAGTTCCTCAGCGGCATACAAGGGCGCATTATAAACTATCTATGCTTCTAAAAGAATCAAACTCGCCACTAACTAAAGAGTGGTTTTATATACAACGGTTGACGGTGAGTTTGGCAAGTTTTATTGCCGTTGTCATTCTATGCGTATTCCTGCACTACAATGCAGCTCATCAAATTCTAACGACTCCCACAGTAGCACAAGCAAACCTGTTGGGTTCGTTAACAGGTGATGAACTACAGCAAGCGAATCAATTAACATCGTTTGACAACGCAGTAATGAATGATTTTAAGGAGGTGAAAGATCAATCAAGAGATAGTTTGGTTCAGACCATTGAAGCTCAGACCAGCATCAACATGGATCCGGCAATGATGGAGCAAACCATGGCTCGAATTTTAACCAAAATGAACACTATTCAGAATGAATACTTCAAATGGTGGGAACTATTTATAGCCTTCGGGGTAGCATTTATCGTCTATTACATACCGATGTGGGTTCTCCAGTTTAAGAGACGAATGCGTGCCATGGAGATGCAAAATGAGGTGGACCAGTTCCACACGTTAATCTCGATCCTTATGAAGTTTGATCAGATGTCAGTGGATACGGTCTTAGAATGGCTAGAACGCTTTAGTGTCATTTTCAAGACACCCTTAAGAAAAGCTGTACTGAACTTTGAAAGTGGTGCAGAACAAGCATTACAAGAGTTACGTGAAGATGCACCCTTTGCATCATTTGACCGGGTTGTGAGAAGGTTGA
This sequence comes from Paenibacillus sp. AGC31, assembly GCF_057334655.1. Lineage (NCBI taxonomy): Bacteria > Bacillati > Bacillota > Bacilli > Caryophanales > Paenibacillaceae > Paenibacillus > Paenibacillus sp. AGC31. The sequence continues at coordinate 4,200 of NZ_JBHFJH010000029.1, read as the reverse complement.
TCCGTGCAAGCGAGAGAGTGTCCGTTGGAGAATCTTTCAATGATCTTAATATGCAGCAAGAATACCATGCCAAGGATAAAGAGGAAAAGATTACTCGGATTATTCTACAAAAAGCAGTGATGGGGAAGTTGATTGGATTTATGCCCACCAGTCTTTTAATTACAGCGTATCTGGTTTTTCCGATGATCTATATGTCGTATAAGAGCATGTCAGGAATCGGTTTCTAAATGATTGGTGAATTCACTAGGGTCATCGCATTTACTGTTTGATCAAACACAATCTATCAATTAAAAGGAGTTAATAAAAAATGAATAACGTACCAGATTGGCTGAAGGTAGCTGCAGGAATATTTCTAACAGTAACGCTAATAGCTATTATTGTTTATTTTACAGATACAGCACAAGAAAAAACTAAAGAAGCTGGTGATGAAATCAATGGTATTTTTAATGTAATGAGTAACTCCAAATACACTCAATACACCAGTGGTTCAAAAACAGGTAGCCAGGTCGTTAACGCAATCCGTCAGTACGCGAGAAAGCCCCAATTTGGAATAAAAGTAATTACGGGTAAAGGCGACGTTTCCTTTTACGGTAACCCTTTTACAAGTGACGGAACAGTCACTGCAACAAAAACGAATGACTTTGCTAAAGCAGAAGATCCTAAATCCCCTGCTTACATTAATTTATCGGGAATGTTCGAACCTAAAGTCGTTCGAGATGCTAACTCTGTTGTTGTAGGTATCGAATTTCAACAAGCGCCCTGATTAATTTCTCAAGTGTTTCCCTTCTCTCTCATAGAGAAGGGAAATTCTCAAGAAAGGAACGATAAAGTTGAATCAGAATACACAAGAATTTATTTATTACGCAGCATGGATCATGATCTTCGCTATTGCTTTAGGATCGGCTGCTCTAGGTCTAGAACAACAGCAGAGATATCAGGGATCCATTCAAGAAGTATCGACAATGGACTATAGGTTATTTACTACTACTGGCTCGATTGAAGAAGAGACATACACTGGCGCCGAAGTCTTGCAGAGCGTACAACGTATTCAAAGCATTAAAGCAGATATCCTGGTAGAAGGAATTACCTTCACTCCGTCCATTGACATTGATAACACAGATGTATCCATGGTTAACCTGAATAAATCGTACAAAGCAAAATATGTCCGTAATTCAGAGGGAGTAATTACAATCATCATTTTTACATAAGGAGGAGGGCACGTTGGGGTCTCAATTATCAAAATTACTTGCCTCGATTATAGGAATCATACTTTTGTTCATATATCCTTTGTATCAAAGTATGGAACGTCAAGATGACTTGGCTCAAATTGTTGCACACAAGACGGTCACCCGATTTGTGGATGCGGTACGAACAAAGGGATACGTCACACCAAACATGTATAAAGAATTTAATGAGGAGCTTGCTACTACGGGTAACTTGTTCGAAGTCGAAATGGTACATGAACATAAACTTTACATTCCAGTGTATCGAGATCCAGCAGACCCGAATACGTTTGAGGGGAAATATGTCACGGATTTCAGCAATTTCTACACCGATGATATTATGAAAGTTTTGTTCCCAAATACAACAGAGTCTTTGCTAAGTGAAAATAGAAGATATCTCTTAGAAGTCGGTGATTTTTTCACGGTATCCATTAAAAACAAAAACAGAACACCAGCAACACATATGAAAGATATGTTCCTTGCTAGTAATACAGGCGATAACACCAAGATTTTTGTGCCATACGGCGGGATGGTAATCAATGAAGACAACGTGTGACTTGTTCCGCTATAACCGAACAATTCGGGAAAAGCGGGGACTTAACTAAATAAGTCCAACTTTGCGACCGAGAATTGGAAAGAGGGAACCATGTATCCTGAAACAATTCCGTTAATCTCCTGCGTGCGTGACACGGACAGCGTGTCGGGTATGAAGCACAGGTGAAGTCGGCAGAAGGGAAGCTGGAGCCACTCTATTGAGAAGGTATGCTAACTGATATGCCGGATGGCTGAAAAGCGGACTATGGTGAGAATGGTTGTAAAAAACCTGACGAACCTCCGAATGTACGGGTCTAAATTCATAACATATGGAAACATATGTACTGACAGAAGTCAGGGTGGATAGCGTAGAGTACGATTGTAGTCTAGGAAACACGCTATATCGAACAATGGCGATATCAAGTCCACAGGCTCAAAGGAGGCACCTAAGGTCTAGCAAGCATAGCTAGGTCACAAGGTACAAGGAAAGCAAGGAACGTCGATTTACAGGACTGTCATCCTAGACGTCTACTATAAGGCAGAAATTTGCTGAAATGTACTAATCCTTGTGAGAGTAGAGGCACGACCAATGAAGTGGCTGTAATGGCTACGGAGGAACAGCCTCAAGTCTTTTTAGATAATAAACAATTTTTCCGAAAAGTGAATTGCACCGATCAGGTAGGAACGTGGGGAATCACCGTAAGGAGGTGAAGCCACAGTGCAAACTCTTCGATACTGGGACTACTACGACATGACGAGTACTTTTACTGATTTACACGAAAAAGCACTAGGAAGAAAAAAGTTCGATAATTTATACGGGCTAATAAACTCACATCAGAACATCCTCCTAGCTTTTCGAACAATTAAATCAAACAAAGGCTCACTTACACCAGGAACAGATGGCAAAACCATAGAGAATATAAAGACACTAACAGAAGAAGAGATTGTGAGCCACGTAAGAAACAAGCTTTTGAATTATCAACCCAAAAAGGTTAGGCGAGTCCTTATACCAAAACCTAATGGAAAGAAAAGACCGTTAGGCATTCCATGCATAGTTGACAGAATCATTCAGCAATGTTTTAAACAAATTATTGAACCAATTGCGGAAGCTTACTTCTATAAACATAGTTACGGGTTTAGACCGGTAAGATCAACACACAACGCTCTAGCGAGAGTACAACATCTTATAAACACAACCAATCTCCATTATGTCGTTGATGTTGATATTCAAGGATTCTTCGATAATGTGAACCACACATTGCTTTTGAAACAACTATGGAATATGGGTATTAGGGATAAAAGAGTACTTCGAATCATCAGCAAAATGCTTAAAGCTGAAATTGAAGATGAAGGGATACCGTTGAAAGGCACACCACAAGGTGGAATCTTATCTCCTCTCCTGTCAAATGTAGTATTAAATGACTTGGATCAGTGGGTTGCAGGACAATGGACAAACTTCGAAACTCAATACGCCTATGCAGGAGACTATCACAGGATCAGAGCACTCAAGAAAACCAATCTTAAAGAAGGATATATTGTGCGATACGCCGATGATTTTAAAATTCTTTGTCGGGATTGGAAATCAGCTCAGAAGTGGTATCACGCTGTAAGACTCTATCTTAGAGACCGCCTTAAACTAGACATCTCACCCGAAAAATCACAGATTGTAAACCTCAGGAAACGTAAATCTGATTTCCTGGGATTCACAATATGGGCTGAGAAAAAAGGAAAAAGAAGAGTCGCCTATACGGGTATAAATGAAAAGAAGAGAGCAGAAATCAAGAAGCAAGCAAGAGAGCGCATTAAGAATCTGCACAAAGCACCAATTACTCAAAACGCTCTTCTCTTCAATAGCTTTGTACTTGGTTTACACAATTACTTTTCACGTGCAACACATGTTAGTGTAGAGTTCTCACGACTTGCCTTTGATCTGAAAGCATTCACATACAATCGTCTCAAAGTTATTGGTAAATACCAATATCCTGATAATGCCCCGCCAACCTTCAAGAAGTTCTACAGGAACAGATATAGAACCTTTAAGGTCGCAGGTGTATATCTCTTTCCGTTCAGAGATGTAAAAACGGTTAACAACCTATGCTTTCAGCAGACGTTAAATCCGTATACATCAGAAGGAAGAAAGAGACTTCATAGGGATTTAAAGACGGATATTAGATATGAACTAATTAAACTAATGCAGTCAAACATACCAAACCGTAGCATTGAATACCTGGATAACAGACTGAGTAGATATAGTATGCAGGGTGGCAAATGCGAGATATCTGGCATTTTACTAACTGCTGATTACGTGCATTGCCATCATCTTTTGCCAATCCATTTAGGTGGGACAGACGATTTTAGCAATCTACGTATTCTACACAAAGATATCCATAAACTTGTTCATGCTACAAAATCAGAGACGATTGTCAAACTCATGTCGCCGTTT